>NZ_JAXFPY010000094.1:0-2327 GCF_034179385.1 Anaeroplasma sp. | reverse complement strand
CTTAATTGATAATTATAGATTAAAGAAGGGGACATAACACTTACGCCTAATGTCTTAAAAAGAGGGATTTCTACTATAATATTAGACGCAGATGGGCATAGGTTTACTATAGTTTTTAATGAACCTATTTCATGAGTAATTGCCTCTTGATAAGGCTTCAAGCCTTGGTTTAGAATTACTGACATTTTATTCATCTTCTTTCTACACTTTATTTATTTAATTATAACCTGAATATCAAATAATGGAAATACTAAGGGAAGAAAAAAGTGAAAACTTAGGGAGAACAAAAGTGAAAACTAAATAAATTTATTTTTCACCTATGAGGCCTAATGGCCTCTTTTTCTTTTAGTAATATTCCATTATAATATCATTGGTGTTTATTTATGATCAATGTTACTAAAGACTTTTTATCACTAGATTATTGTGTTAGAACTGAATATTTTAGAAATATTTTATTAGAAGCTGCTAGAAATGGTGAAAGAGTGTATCAAAATGCTTTTAATGCTATAAACAACTTACCTTGTGTTAGAGAATTGAAAGGTAAAGTAACTATAAGAGAACTTTTTTCTGAATACTGGGATATGTTCTACGATTATTATAATCCTTTAGGATTAATTAGACCCGCAATAAAAGATAATGTAGATGCCATGATTCATTGTAAAGATTTTTCAAAGGGGTACTTAACATATGAATGTCCTAATTGTAAAAACCTTGTTAACATAGGATTATCTTGTAATTCTAGATTTTGTTCTTCTTGTGGTAATAGATATAGAGAAGAGCGTGCTCTATCAATATCTAAAACTGTAATAAGTAAGCCTCATAGGCAATTTGTTTTTTCAATTGCCAAAGAATTAAGAAAATACTTTATTGAACCTGATGATAGAGATAATCTACTTGATATATTATTTGAAGCTGTAAATGAAGCTTTTAATCTTTTATTAGATTCTCCAATTGCTAAACGAGAACACAGACAATTTGGTTATATGCTATTTCTCCATACATATGGACGTGATTTAAAATGGAATCCTCACATCCATGCTCTTATTTGCGAAGGATATATGGATAAAAATGATATATTTCATAAATACTACTTCTTTCCATATGAAAGATTAAGAAAATCATTTATGTATTCTCTTCATAATAAAATGTATATTTATATGAAAAAGAATAAAACGAAGGATGAATATGACAAATTCTACAAATTAACTAAATCATTAGAAAAGAGATATCCAGATGGATATTATGCTCATGGGCCTAAGCTTAAAAATAAAAATAATAATAGAGTATCTATAAAAAAATTAACAAGTTATATTGCTAGATATGCTTCTCATCCTGCAATTGCTGAATCTAGAATATTAAAAGTTGATTATACTAACGCTACTATAACATATTTCTATGATCCTCATGAGGATGATTTATTAGATGAGGATGATCCTAATCGATTAGGCAGACAAGAAATAACGGAAAGTGTATTTGTTTTTATGAAAAAACTTGTTAGACACATCCCTAATAAAGGATTCCATAATATTCGATATTGCGGTTTTTATGCTAAACATACAAATCAAGATTTATCTAAGCTTAAAAAGCTTTATACTACTATGGAATTAAACAAAATGAAATCAAACATCAATTGGAATAAAAAAATGAAACTGACTTATAATTATGAACCTCTTCTTTGTACTTGTGGTCACTATATGAAATTTTGCCCTGAAATGTCATTCTCCCCTAACAAAAAAGGTGTTCCAAAACAATTATCATTTTATGATTATGATGAGGATGGTGAATTATATGCCTAAAAGCTTTAATACAATTAAACGCTATCTTTCTGATGAGGAAAAATTTGAGGATGCTTTATTTGAATATAATTTTGATAAAGCTACACAAATAGAACCAATATATATTTATCCTGAAGGATATCATGAAATGACGGATGAAGAAATTGAACACGACGAAGTAATATCTCAAAAAATATTTGAAGCTGAGATGAATGATGATAAGGAGGAAGCTGATAGACTTAGAGAGCTTCTAACTCCGATTGGGTCAATGCCAATAATTAATATTGAAAAAACATTAGAATTAATTCCAATTGAAGATCGACAATTTTTTATAGATGAACTTGATAAAGATTCTTACGAAGAAACTGTCATTATGAAATGTCTTAAATGCGACTTTGAAGAGGAAGCACCCTATGACATTATTGAAGAATGTTGGGATAGCGGTCCTTATCCTATAAGCTACTGTCCTCATTGTGACAAACCTAAATTTGTACCAATCGATATTTACAATAAAAAGAAAAAGAAATAATACTTCTAACTAAATATATTATC
>NZ_JAXFPY010000089.1:0-3445 GCF_034179385.1 Anaeroplasma sp. | reverse complement strand
TTGTTTAAGGCGGTGTTTTTGTTTTGCTACGAAACTGTCAAAGGATGCTTTCTTCCATGGATGAGTCATAGGTGGAATATATGCTTGTTTTGGTTTCTTTTCTTTTGATTCATCAAATTCTAATGATACTTCTTTGTGTTCAGGTAATTCTCTCAGTAAGTATACTTTTTCATCAACAGTGACGAATAACCTTTTATCAAATGTTTGAATTACTAATCCAGGAGTACCATTTCTAAAACATATAACTTGAGTTCCTGTGGCGTTTGTAGCCTGATAGTATTTATTATGGAATTTGATTGAAGAACCATGATCAAATATTCTTGATGTAAGAATAGATAAAGTTAGATTAATTGTTTCATCTGAAGGTTGATTTTCAAATACAGATGTTATATTCTTTCTTTGTAGGGCAAATCGTACGTTGAATTTCGGAAGGTAGGATGTCAGAAATTCATTGGCTTGTTCTATGTTTTTGATGTTGGCTGTTCTAAGTTCTTGGGGCAGCCTATTTTGAAATGTTTGGTTGAATCTTTCGATTCGACCTTTTTTTTGAGGTATAGAAGAAGTTTTAATAGAAATACCTAAAGTCTTACATGCATAGGCAAATTGTGTATATGTATCATTTTCATCCGTTGGATTAGGATTAGATTTATATGTGAATACAGTTCTATTATCAGTTAAGAAACTGGCTGGTATTCCATAATTTTCAAGTATTTGCTTTAATACATTGTAATAACCCCATAATGTCTCTTGATAATCAAAAAATGCTCCTACAACGGTTCCTGTGGCATCATCTACGGCTAAATGTAATGTTGCATAAATATTGTTGAACCAACAAATACCTGATGCGTCCATTTGAATTACTTCACCAAAATATTTAGCTCTAGGCTTTCTAGGATGAGATGATTCAGAATCTAGAATATGATCATCAATAATTAAATTTTTATCGACTTCATTAAGTTTCTTTTTGTTCTCTAACTCTTTCTTTTTGGCTTTTCTAGTGCTTTTATTGCATAGTGGTGAAATATATCCAGCAGAAGTTAAAATGTGCCTTAAAGGCGTATAAGTGATTTTTATTCCTTCATCATCATTTAATTTTTCCGTAAAATGATACCAATTATAATCATAGTATTTTTCTTTGTAGAGCTTGATAATTAATGACCTTGTATTATCATCAATGGTAGCCTTAGGCTTACGCCCTGAATTTTTATGTATGAATCCAGCTTTACCCTCTGTTTTATATTTAATAATTAGCTTATTAATATATCTGGGTGTAACACCTAATTTAATTGCTGCTCGATTCTTATTACCATTAGTATCTACTAATTTTTTAATTACTTCATAAATTGATTTTTCTTTCATGTTTAAATCCACACGTTTCATATGTATCACCCCAATAAGATTATAAAATATGAAGCGCGAATTCCCTAGGGAATTGTATTCCTTTCTTTTTTTCTTTTGCTTATATGGGGACACATTCCCCATACCCTTTGGGAACTAATCAAAAGTTAATCAATAAGATTTTATTAAAAGTCAATCATAGTCCACAAAAAATTGTGGACTTTTTTCTTGACATTTCATTTTCTTTGATATACACTATTTTAGAAAGTTTGTTTATGCTAACCACAGGAAGGGAGTGGCTTATATGATAGTAGCACTAGGAGTGATTATTCCATTTGTAGGAACATCCTTAGGAGCATTATTGGTATTCTTTATCAAAGGAAAGATGAATGAGAAAATAGAGAAGATATTACTTGGCTTTGCAGGAGGAGTCATGGTAGCTGCATCCATTTGGAGCTTAATTGATCCTGCACTTGAATTGTCTAGTGAAATGGGAAAATGGGCATTTGTCCCATCTGCTGTGGGGTTTTTGATTGGTGTTGGCTTTATTTTGTTATTAGATAGTATGATTCCTCATATTCACCAGGGGCGTGAAGATTCAGAAGGAGTAAAATCGAATTTCAGAAAAACAACAAAGATGATGCTTGCGGTAACGATTCATAATATTCCCGAGGGAATGTCCGTTGGAGTTGTACTTGCGGGTGCTGTATATGGTAATTCCTTAATCAGTCTATCCTCAGCTTTAGTTTTAGCCATTGGAATTGCGGTTCAAAACTTTCTAGAAGGCTCTGTTATATCTGTGCCTTTATATGCAGAAGGCATGAGTAAGCCTAAAGCTTTTTTGCTTGGTGTATTAAGTGGAGTAGTAGAGCCTATTGCAGCGCTTCTTACTATATTATGTGTTCAGTTCATTACCCCAATACTTCCATATATTTTAGCTTTTGCAGCAGGCGCTATGGTATATGTTGTGGTAGAGGAATTAATTCCGGAGTCACAAATGCATTCTCATACGAATTTGCCAACAATTGCGTTTAGTATTGGATTTGTGCTAATGATGATTTTAGATGTGGCCTTAAGCTAGGCCACATTCTTTTTATCCTTATAATATTTACTTTAATTTATAAGGAGCTTATGGTAAAATTCATTTGCTGAGGTGATGGTTATGATGCGCTTAGACAAAATGCTTGCACATTCTGGATATGGAACAAGAAAAGAAGTAAAGGAATTTATTCGTAAAGGCTTTGTTCTTGTAAATGGAGAAGTAATCAAGGATGACGATTTTAAGGTTGATGAAGAAAAGGATGAAATTGTCATTGCTGATCAATCTGTATCCTATGAAAAATTAATCTATATTATGTTAAATAAGCCTGATGGATATATTTCTGCAACCTATGATAATCATGATCCCATTGTATTAGATTTAATTGAGGGTTACGAGAATAGAGGATTATTCCCTGTGGGCAGATTAGATAAGGATGCACATGGATTACTTTTAATTACAAATGATGGTAAGCTTGCGCATAAGCTATTATCACCAAAGAATCATGTGGATAAGGTATATTATTTAAAATATGATGGTACCTTTATGCCATATGCATATAAAGCATTTGAACAGGGTGTCTTTTTAGAGGATGGATATAAATGCTTACCTGCAAAATTTGAAATGATAAAAGAGGGAGAAGGTTTAATAACAATCTCTGAAGGTAAGTACCACCAGGTAAAGAGAATGATGGAAGCCGTCGGGTGTGAGGTAACCTATTTGAAGCGAATAAGCTTCGGGAAAATAACTTTAGATGAGTCGCTAAATGAAGGAGATTATAGACACTTGTCCTTGGCTGAAATTCAAATGCTTGAAGAGTCTTAGATTGCAATGAAAACTTTTTGAAAAAAAGATAAAATTGTAGTTGACATTGGCTTTTTGGAGTGATATTATATAGAAGCACACCGTTTGAACGGTATGTAAAACTTAGGTCTTTGAAAACTATATATGACGAACGAAAACGTGTAGAATAAACGAACAAGCAATTCTTTTATTTAGAAGAAGAATGAGCAAAAAAGATTAAAACAAACAAAAAATAAATTTTTGGAGAGTTTGATCCTGGCTCAG
>NZ_JAXFPY010000008.1:0-28456 GCF_034179385.1 Anaeroplasma sp. | reverse complement strand
GGGTTTTAAGCCAGTATTTGCCATAATTCCTCCTTATAATTGAATCGTTATTTCTAATTCAATTATAAAAGATTTTTAAGTGTTTTTAAATAGCTATTATAGAAATGCTACATGTTTAATAATATTGACTTGAAAAAAATGGGTTTATCTCTCCTTGTATCTTGTAGTTTAAGTTGCACCATATACATTTTAAAGCACCTACTACCTATAGGTAGAGATGTAAAATACGGTACACTACTTATAATTTAAATAACCAAAAAAGGAAGGCCTAAGCCTTCCTAATATTATGCTAAAATATCACATTTTGTAATTTGCATTTGAGGATTTTCCCAATAATAGATGAAACCTTCTAAAACAACTTTATCACCTACATGAAGAGCACATACATTTTTATATGTGCTAGAATCATATAAGGAATCCTCTAAATATGCTTCTACAACAAATAAGAATGTATTTGTACCATCCGTTACCTCAACATAAACATCTGTACCTGCTTTTGGAGCTAATGTGAAATCTTCAAAGTTTGTATATGGAGCCTTAGTAACTGTTAACTCCTTTGTCTTTACTAATTGATTCTTATATAAATCTAAAGTAGCCTTTGCAATATCGTCAACTAAAATTGCATCATAAGTCTTAGAAGCACCTAACACGATATAGCCTGCATTTTCTGTTGCAGTTTGACCGTTAATTTCAACTTCGCCCTTCCATTCACTCTTTGCACCAGTGATTTCAACGAAGGCGCCCTTAACTAGTAAGTTATTATATTCATCCTCTGTACAAGGTAGGTTATATACATAATATCCACCATTATCATCAGCCAAATAGAAGCTTGCTGCATTATTATACCAAGTAGTTCTTGATGCAATATATGCCTGAATCGTTACTTCTTCATTTACTGCTGCAGCAATATATTCATCATAAGAGAATACCTTAGTTAAGCCTGTAACCTGTAGCTGTGGATTTTCCCAATAATATACAAATCCTTCAAGGTCAATTCTATCGCCAACATTAAGTGCACATACAGCATTATATACATCAGAACCATATTGAGAATTCTCTAAATATGCTTCTACAACAAAGGTAGATACATTACCAGCATCATCCTTAACCTCAAAATAAACATCTGCACCTGCTTTAGGTTCTAATGTGAAATCTTCAAAGTTTGTATATGGAGCCTTAGTAACTGTTAAGCCTAATGCCTTAACAGCTCGATTCTTATAATTATCTAATACTTCCTTAGCAATGCTTGTGACATTTGCGCTAGAAGGATTGAAAACCTCGCCATCACATAATTGCCAGCCTGCATTTTCTGTTACAGTTTGACAGTTGATTTCAACTTCGCCCTTCCATTCAGCCTTTGCACCTGTTACCTGTAGCTTCTTAGCGATAACTAAGCTTGCATATTCTTCTTCTGTACATGGTAGGTTATATACATAATATCCACCATTATCATCAGCTAAATAGAAGCTTGCTGCATTATTATACCAAGTAGTTCTACCGGTAATATATGCCTCAATGGTAACCTCAGAACCAACCTCTGCAGCTATGTATTCATCATAGGATAAAACGTTAGTTGCTACTGTAGTTGTAGGCTCTGGAGCCTTTGTAGTTGTTTCTGTTACAGTTTCTGTTGTAGTTTCTGGGGCTTTTGTTTCTGTTGTAGTTTCCCCACCATTATTACAGCTTGCAAGAAGTGCAACACCAGCGATAGCTGAAATTGCAAACAATTTTTTTAATTTCATTTTTATTTTCTCCTTTTTCAATGTAATTTAATTATAATATTCTATTGAATTTTAGTCAATTATTCTTGCTTTTTCTTCTTTATAAATGAATAAATAAAGTATGCAATTAAGCCAACCCAAACGGAAATAAGACCGATGATAAGAATATATTTCCATGCCTGCATATCATTTGAACTGATTTCCTCTTTTGGATCTTCTTCTATTTCGCTATCAAAATTTGTGTTGTTATATAATTCTGTCAAATCATAATTCTTAATAGCTTGAGGATATAATTTATCCTTTATTGCACTTTCGGTTTGGAAGGCGTTTGTTGCCGTTGATACGGCATTAATTAAAGAACCAGCTGCGCTTCTTACATCGGCAGATCCATTAAACACTGGAGTAATAAAGGTCTTATCTAGATTATTTAACAATAATTCCTTAGCTTTTTTACAGCCAGGATATATTTCATCAGAATTTAAATAATTCTTGAATTCTTCGCCATTTAATACGCTTTTTGTGACAGGTAAATAGCCCTCTGTCTTTTGATATGCCATTTGAATAGAATCCGATAATAAATATTGAGCAAATAGCCACGATGCCATAACCACTCCACTATCCGCTTTATTGAATAAGCAAATGGATGGTCCTTGAGAGATCATCTTAGGGTTACTTACATCTACCTGAGGTATTACAGTTAATTCCGTTTCAAAGCTCTCATAGCCCAAGGAGGATGCTCCCTGAGGAGAATCAAAGCCAATCCAGGTTGCACCAGCTGTGGAATCAATTCCAAAGATGGCATCCCAAACATTAATTAAATCTCCAGGATAATGGCTCGAATTAGAGAATACCTCGTAATACTTCTTATTCTTACATTTATCCTTTAAATCCAATAAGAATTTCGTTGTATCGTCGTTAAATAATAATACATCGCTATCCTTAGTTGTATATTTAATATTTGCTTGAGCTAGATATTGTATTAGCCAGTTATCACTTGATTTATAAATTAACGGCTTAAAATCCTTAGATGGATCTGTTTTTGATGTAACACTAGTTCCACCCTCTCTTTCCTCTACCGCCTTAGCTGCAACCTCCCAAAGCCAATCCCAGCTTGGTACGCTTGGAATTTCAAATCCTAGTCTTTCTACATAGGTTTTATTAATATATAGGGCTTCTGTTGAACGCATATATGGAATAGTATAATATTCATCATTAATGATTCCCTCATGTAAAAAGGAATCTACAATACCATCCTCTCCAATAGGCTTAAATTTTAATAAAGAGCCATTAAGTCCATAATTGGAATCCTTCATTAAATCCCCTAAGGCAACAACAGAATTTTCACTTTCTAGATAGGTTGCAACATTATCTGGGTAGGAGATACATACATTTGGTGCTGTATCTGTATTTAGATTTACTAATACCTCTCTATATATATCTGGATATGAGGTAAAATTTCTAAGCTCAATGGTAATATTTGGATAGTATTCATTAAATTCAGATATGGCTTTTTTGTAAACATCTACCTGTCTTTGGTCAGAATCATTCTTTGCCCAAAAGGATATTGTATATTGCTTATTTTCATCGAAAGTTGTAGGCACTATAAATTTTTCATGACTCATTACATGGTGACAGCTACATAATGTAATGATAGAAAGACTTAAAAGTTCAAGAGCTAGTAATTTCTTTTTCATATGATCACTATCCCTTCGTACCTGTTCTTGCAACACCAGACATAATTTGATTTCTAAATATTGCAAAAAGAATTAAAAGTGGTATGGATACAATGACTACCGCTGCCATCATGGCTGGCATATTCGATTTACCAAAGCCTGAATTTCTCATTGCCTCAATCGCATTACTTACTAAGAAATAGCTCTTTTGACCTTCTACTTCTGAAGTAATTAATCTTGGCCATACATAGGAATTCCAGCATTCAATTAGCTTTAAAATAATAATTGTAATAATTGTAGGTTTCGATAAAGGTATTAAAACCTTTAATAAATATTTCATATCCGATAGACCATCCATCTTTGCAGCATAATACATAGAATCTGGTACCTGCATGAAATTTTGTCTTAACAGATAAATATAAAATACAGATAATACCGATGGTAATATTAAACCCGTATAGGAATTTGTTAATCCAGCATTCGTAATCGTTACAAAATTTGTAATAATTACTAATTCATTAGGAATCATCATCATAGCTAAAAATAGTGTAAATACGAAATTCTTGCCCTTAAATTCTAATCTTGCAAAGGCAAATGCCGCTAGGGTGGATACAACTAACATAATCGCTGTTGTAACTAAAGAAAAGATTAAAGTATTTAATAAATATCCAATCATATCTACATCTACCCAAGCACTCTTATAATTGTCGAAGGTTGGGTACATAACATAAATATCTAAGGATGTATACGCATAGGTAGCAAATTCCTTGAAGGATGTAATTATCATAAAATAAAATGGGAATAATACAATAACACCCCAGGCAATTAAAAAGAAATATATAATAACCTTTCCAATAATTCTTAGGGTATTATAAGCACGAATGCTTTTTTTAGAGGTATCCATTTTTATTGCTTCCATATTATACCTCCTAGTAATGAACATGCTTTCTACTTACAAGTAGATTAATGCATGTAATCGCTAAAATAATAAAGAATAGAATAATTGCAGCTGCGCTAGCTCTAGATGGATATCCACCTGTGTTGGAATAGAGTTGATTATATACATAACCAACAATCGTATTCATACCAGCATTATCTAAATCCTCACCAAATAAGGCTACAGCATCACTATAGGATTTAAATGCACCAATAAATCCAGTAATGATCAAATAAGAAATCATTGGAGATATCATAGGTACTGTAATCCTTTTAAACACAGTAAATCTCGATGCTCCATCTACTGCTGCAGCCTGATAATAATCCTTTCTGACAGAAGCTATTGCGCCTGTCAAAACCAAGATTTTAAAAGGCATTACATACCAAACAGTGTAAAAGCATAGAACAAACATTTTAGCTGCGTAGCTTGAGGTTGGTCCAACCCAATCGATAGCGTTAATACCAAATACACCTAAAATGGAGTTTACAATACCTACATTTTCACTTGATTCCTTATTGAAAAGTAGCATAAATACCATACCTACAGCTAATGTGTTTGTAACATAGGGCAAGAAAAATATAGTCTCAAATATTTTTCTTAAGAATTTAATTCTGTTTAATCCTACGGAAATCAGTAATGCAATTATCGTAGATAATGGAACAGTAATAATAACTAAAATCAAGGTATTTCTTACTGCAGATAAAAATTTTTCATCGTTAAGTACAAAGTTATAGTTTCCAAAGCCTATTCCTGTTGCCTCACTTGTAAATTGGAAGTTTTCTTCAAAGGAATATACAAATATATCCACCAGTGGATAAATGGTAAAAAATCCTAAAAAGATAAAGGCAGGAAGTAGGTATAGCCAAGCCTTTAAGTTGTTCTTTTTCATAAACAACACCACCTTTATACTAATTTTATCACGAAATTTTAAAAATGTTATTGGAAAAAGAAAAGATAGCATAATTGCTATCTCATCATTAAAGCCATGCTCGCTTGGCTTCCCATATTTGGGAATACAAATAATACCAATATCATTCCTATAATAATTGAAACTAAAACAGCACAAACTATAGATAACATTACAATATTTGCAACCTTTCTCTTCTTTTCTGTTTTCTTTATGCAGGTAGATAAAATGGATATCGAAATAATACCAAAAACAAAAGCTGCAATACCTGCCATAATGGCAAATAGAATAGCAACGGCTACAGCAATTGCTGTACCTAGTGCTGCACCGAAGGCTTCTGCAACGCCACCAACCTCCGCGGGATCTGATCCAAGAAGCTTACTTGCAGTATCTAAGAAAAAAAGAGTAATGAATCCTAAAGGAATCGTTAATCCAGAAAATACATAAGCTACAATATTTCTTTTTTTATTCTTCTTTAATGGTTCTTGGTTTTTCAATTCACTATTTTCTTTAATAATCTCTTCATCTAGATTTTCCATAGTATTTCCTCCGTATCTTTTTTTAAATTATATACGAATTAGAAATAATGTCAAATTAGAAAAAGGGAGCACAAGCTCCCAAAATCTATTTCACTTTAATTGGGTTTATAGATCCATCCTGGTTTGGATGGCTATCTAAATACTTTCTTATCTCCTCAGGTTTACCAGATTTTGCGCCTGGCTTACACTGACTTAAGCTTTCTGCAGTGCCATTTACTATCGCCTCTGCAAAGCCACTACATCCTGGGTATCCACATGCACCGCAATTCACATTAGGTAAAATACCTGTTATATCCTCAACTTTAGTATCCACCTCAACATGGAAGATTTTAGATGCTATGGCAAGACCAAGCCCTAAGACAAGCCCAAGTCCTGCAAGAATGAATACAGCCCATAATATTTCCAACACCTATTCCTCCTTTTCTTCTATATCTTCTTCAATCTTTTTTATATCAAGCTTAAATCTTATACTACAATCCAAATTTTTACAGCCCATACATCCTTCCTTACCTATTCTTAAATCCTCACACCCTTTAGGTATGGGAGTTTTTTTATTTAAGAAATAGCTTAAGAAGAATACACCTACCAATAAGACTATAACAAGAATACTAATAATTAAATATTTATTCATTATATTTGAATCATTCCGGATAGTCCTAAGAATGCCATAGCCATTAGGGCTGCAGTAATAAGGGCAATCGGAATGCCTTTGAATGCCTTAGGGCAATCAGAAGCATCCAGCTTATATCGGATTGTAGAAAAGACGAAGATGATAATCGCAAATCCCAAGGAAGTACCTAAGGCAGTTGCCATAGAGGTACCAAAATCGAATCCTTGGTCTGTATTTCCTTGTACGACACCTAAAACAGCACAATTGGTTGTAATCAGTGGTAAATATACACCTAAGGCTTTATAAAGCGTTGGTGAATATTTTTTTATAACCATTTCAATGAGCTGAACTAAGGATGCAATAACTAAAATATAGGTTATGGTATCCATAAATGGAATACCTGCTAAAGCAAGGAGTTGATATATTGGCCAGCAAATCGCACTAGCTAGTACAATGACAAATATTACAGCAATGCCCATACCTAAGGATGCCGTAGGCTTTTTCGATACACCTAAGAATGGACAAATACCATAAAACTGAGAAAGGATGACATTATTTATAATGGCATAATTTACCATTACTAGTAAAAACATAATGATATAATTCATATTATTTTACTGCCTCCTTTTCTAGCTTATTTTCCATATTCTTTTTTTCTAAAGCCTTCTTCTCCTTTGCTATTTTAGCTATCTTACTATCCTTTCTATTCTTCATATAGGCTAAGAATGCTAAAACTAATCCTAGGGTTAAGAACCCACCAGTAGGCTCTACAAAGATAGGAATTGCAAGATTGCTTGGATATATTTGGAATACAATCTTTACAGGTAGTGGGAAATATACTCCTATAGTAATTGCCCCAGTACCAAGTATTTCTCGAATGAAGGCAACAACACAAACCGCCATTGTAAAGCCAATACCTGTACCTACTGCATCTACCAAGGAATAGGCTACGCCATTTTTAGAAGCAAATGCTTCTGCTCTACCTAAGATAATACAGTTTACAACAATTAAGGAAATAAACACTCCAAGGCCAGAATATAATGCTGGAATGAAGGCCTCACATAGCATTTTTACAATCGTTACAAATGTCGCAATAATGATAATATAGCATGGAATTTTAGCCTCAGAAGGTATTATATTTCTTAATAAAGAAATTAATACATTAGAGCCAATTAATACAAGTAAAACCATAATTCCCATACCAAATGCGGCTTCTATAGATTTTGTTGTAGCTAAAGTAGCGCACATACCAAGTAAGGATACAAATACTGGATTTTCTGTAATAATTCCAGCCAGTAAAGTTTTCTTTAAGGAAATCTTTTTCATAATGCTTCCTCCTCTACTACAGCTAAAACCATTTGCTTCACTAAGGTTGCACCAAAGGTAGCACCACATTTTACATCTATATTATTTATTTCTTCTTTAGATAATGCATTTATATCCATTCTATCCTCTTTACCATAGATATTGATTTCTATAACATTTTCCTTTGAGGATGGATATTTATTTTTCACATGAGAATTTACAGTATCCTGGAAGGATTCTGTATTCACTAAGAATTCTACATCTAAAACATTACCATCGAAAATACCTATCATTAAGGATATTTCACCATAAGCATTTTTACCACTTGTGGTATAAATATATCCTAAGGAATTATGATTTTTATCATAGACTATTCTTTTTTCTTTAATATATCCTTTTTCATCCTTTATAAAATCAACACTCTGGCTAGAATCATAATCCATAAAAATCTTTGTGTAAGTTTCCTTAATTTTTTCTTCATCGCTTTTTTCGATAATAGGACGAGTAAGCATATTCATTAAAGCAATTAAGGTTGCACAAACAAGTGCGATAGCTCCTAAGATTAAGGAAACATATGCGTATCTTTTCATAAGCTACCACCACCCTTTGATGTAAGGATATATGCAACAATAATACCAATAAATAATACCATTGTTCCACATAAAATTAAATTTTGCTTCCACGTATATCGATTTGGCTTACCTCTCATAAAATAATCGATACATGGAGTAAACATATTCATAATTAAAATGGAGAATGCAGCTCCTTCAGGGTAAGAACCACAAATTCGAATTAATGCGGTAATCATACCAGCAGATGCAGCATAGTACAACCTACCAAATTTCGATGTTGGGCTCGTTACTGGGTCTGTAATCATAAATACACCAGCGAATATCATTCCGCCAGATAATATCTGGTAAAGCCACATTTCCATTACAGATTTTTCTTTAGATACACCAAAATAATAGGCAATGCTTGAAATAAGCATTACAAAAGAAAATGCGAATATATACCCGAGCATAGCTCTAAAATCTGCACTTCTTCTAATTAATAAATAGATAGCTCCTACAAGAATGAATAAAATACATACCTCACCCATGGAACCTGGTCTATTTCCAATGAATAAATCAAGTAAGGAATAATTACCGAAGCTATCTAATTTTCCACCGTTTGTGCTTGTAAGTGGAGTAGCACCAGAAACTAAATCTAGGTTTGCACCAGAATTCGTATAGGACAGTGGGAAGCAAATGGAAACAAAGATTCTTCCTGCACAAGCTGGATTGAAAATATTTTGCCCAAGCCCACCAAAAACCATTTTACCAATGACTATACCAAAGGTCGCACCAACAAAAACAACATAAGGTGCTGTATTTGCAGGTAATATTAAAGAATAAATGATAGCTGAAATTAATGGGGCATAGATATTATTTATAGAATAGGTTTCTAATACTTTTTTAAAGCCCTTTTTCGTAAATAATTCCTTTTTTTGCATATCCTTTGGCCATTTGATAAGCATATGGATAAAAAGCTCAAAAAATAGCATAGTAATAATAGATATTAGAAATACATATATCCCCTTCCAACCATTTTGAATCATAGAAAATAAAGTAATGGGGAATAATGCAACCAATACATCTAACATCATTCGTCCTACAGATACATTCTTACGAATATAAGGAGCTGTTTGAGCGACTAATCTCATTTCTTTACACCCCCTATCATCTTCTTTGCCTTACGGCAATATTCCGTTAAATGTATTTTAGAAGTACATGTATATGTACACATACCACAAAGGATACATGCCTTTATATTTAATTTCTTTTCAAGAGCTTCTTTATCGTTATTCTTTACGGCTTGCATAATCTGTACAGGCTGTAATCCAACAGGACAGGAATAAACACAGGATGCACATCTTACACAAGGCTCTTCCTTAAACTTATGCTCATTTAATATAATACATGAGGTACATGTTTTTGTAATAACTGCATCATCCCTAACCAAATTTGCACCCATCATAGGGCCACCTAGGATAAGAACTTTATTGTCATCCCCCTTATAGCCACCGCTCATTTCAATTAATTCCTGTAAGGATGTACCTAACCTTACTCTATAATTTTGTGGGACGGTAATACCATCACCAGTCAATGTAAAATTTCTTTTTACAACTGGAATATTATATCTTATAGCCTTATATAAGCCTACAATTGTGGATACGTTAAATACCATTACTCCAAGCTTTGCAGGTAATACCCCAGCGGGTACCCGAATTCCAAGAGCACTATGAATTAGTTCAATTTCCCAGCCCTGCGGGTAATAATTCCCTACTCTTTTTATTTCACAATTTAAATCTGGAAATCTTGTTTTTGCAATAGATAAGCAATCATATAAATCCTGGTATTTCTTTTTTATACAAATATATGCTCTTTTCGCACCTAAGGCCTGCATAGCATAGGATATTCCATTATAGATTCTATAAGGGAATTCCATTACAAGTCTATGGTCTGCAGATAAATATGGCTCACACTCTACTGCGTTAATTAAAATTGTATCAATTGGATCCTTTGTTTGAAGCTTTATATAAGTAGGAAAGGAAGAGCCTCCCAAGCCAACAAGAGCCATGTCCTTCGTAATTTGGACAAAGTCCTCCCGTGTTAGCTTTTTAATCTCTTCCTTCGTTCTTTCTATAGCTGTTTCAACAAACTCATCCTTTTTATCATTTTTAATCTTATAAAAATCTAAGAGCTTGCCGTTTCGGTGAAACTTTTTTACGATTCCAACAACCTCACCGCTTACCGTTGATTGAATCGGCTGATCAAAAAATGGACCCTTACGCATGCCAATGGTTTGTCCAACCTTAACGTGGTCACCAACCTTTACCCAGATTTCACCTTCGCTACATCTAGCATTCGTTACACCCATATAAATGTAATCTGGGTCAACATAACGAATGGTTGGTAGACTTACAGTAAGATTGCGCACATTCGCAATTTCCTTTGTCTTTTCGATCATTTAACCACCCCGTTTAATATGTTTTTTGCGATTTCTGCCTTAGTGCATCGATTATCCATGGAAAGCTTTAAAATGTATTTATAAGCTTCATCTTCGCTCATATGACGATTTTCCATTAAATAGCTCTTAGCTTTTTTCACTAAGCCGCCTTCTAAGACCTTCGCTTTTAATTTTTCATTTTCAGAAGCATAGGCTTCAATTAACTGGGTGTCACGCTCCATAATTCTTATGATCATAGGCAAACCAAAATAAGACCTATCATCCATCATAAAAAAGCGTGAAGAGGATAAAGCATTATATAGAGCACCTTCCTCTAAAAGTGCTGATGCATATATTACATAAAGACGCTTCGATTGCAATAGCATATCAATTAATCGATAGTAGCCCTTTATGTAGGAATTGTGAATTATAATGACATCTGGATGGAATTGAAGCATATAGGAATATAAGCTTGCTACCTCAACACTTGGAGTACTGACGTTGTACAAAGAGATAGGTAATGCCTCCATGACTCCTCTTTCAAATGTCTTGTCATTTGACATAATAAATACTTTTTTCATTATATACACCCCTTTGTGTATAAGAATCTATATTACAGTATTAATCTTCTAAATATGGATGCTTAGCCATAATATCCATTACAGCTTTTCTGATTCTTTCAAGCATTGCCTCATCATCCTTATTTCTTAAGGCAAGGTCAATCCAATTTGCAACTTTAACCATATCTTCTTCCTTGAAGCCTCTTGTAGTAATGGCTGCAGTACCTAAACGTACTCCAGAGGTAATGGTTGGCTTTTGTGTGTCATTTGGAATGGCATTCTTATTACAAGTAATATTTACAGAATGTAAAATATTTTCTGCCTTCTTACCAGTTACACCAACAGAATCAAAAATATCAACTAAAACTAAATGATTATCTGTACCACCAGATACAAGCTTATAGCCTAAACGGTTAAGCTCATCGGCAAGTGCCTTACAGTTTTTAACAACCTGAGTTGCATATTCCTTAAATTCAGGCTGTAAAGCTTCCTTAAAGCATACTGCCTTAGCAGCAATGACATGCTCTAAAGGTCCACCCTGGCATCCTGGGAATACACTGGAGTTTACCTTTTTAGCAATAGCTTCATCATTTGTTAAAATCATACCACCACGTGGTCCTCTTAATGTCTTATGTGTAGTTGTTGTAACAACATCTGCATATTCAAGTGGATTTGGATGTAATCCTGCAGCAACAAGACCAGCAATATGTGCCATATCCACCATGAAGAAGCACTTACGTCCTGCCTTTACTGTTACCTTATCTGCAATTTCTTTAAATCTTTTAAAATCGATAATTCTAGAATATGCAGATGCACCTGCAACGATGACATTAGGTAATACATCAAGTGCAATTTCTTCTACCTTATCATAATCAATATAGCCTTCACTCGTTAAGCCATAATTTACTGCCTTATAAATCTTACCAGAGAAATTAACTGAATATCCATGAGTTAAATGTCCACCTGCATCTAAGGACATGCCTAAAATGGTATCTCCTGGCATTAAAATCGCGTTGTATGCAGCTAAATTTGCGGATGCACCTGAATGTGGCTGAACATTTGCGAATCCAGCATGGAATAATTCCTTTGCACGCTCAATAGCTAGGGTTTCAATAACATCTACATTCTCACATCCACCATAGTATCTCTTTCCGCTATAGCCTTCTGCATACTTATTGGTAAGAATAGATCCCTGAGCCTCTAAAACAGCTCTAGAAACAAAATTTTCAGAAGCGATAAGCTCAATATGAGTTCTTTGTCTTTCAAGCTCATGATCGATAGCTTCTGCTAAGTCCTTATCAAATTCTCTTAAATTCATAAATAATCTCCGTTTTTCCAAAAAATTTATAGGGAAAACATGGCCCTATTGACAATATTATATCATACTATTTTCAAAAAAAGCATTAACAAATTATCTTTGTGATAAAAACTAGAAATAATGTGTTTCCCTCGGGGTTTGTATCATTTTTGTTTGTCGATGGTAAACCAATTCGCTTGTAAAATAGAAAAAAAGGCAGAACCCTCTGCCTTTAATCATTTTTTTGGATTATTCAACCCACTCGATAATTGCTAATGGTGCTGCATCTCCACGACGGAAACCAGTCTTGATTACACGAGTGTAACCACCATTACGGTTTGCGAACTTAGGAGCGATTTCGCTGAATAACTTTTGAATAGCGAACTTGCCTTCAGCATCCTTCTCAAAACGAATGAATTCAGCTGCCTGACGACGAGAAGCTAATGTATTAGTCTTACCTAATGTTACCATCTTGTCTGCAAGTCTCTTAAGCTCTTTTGCCTTTGCTACTGTAGTTTCGATCTTTCCGTTAAGGATTAAATCAGTAACTAAATCACGAAGTAATGCCTTTCTCTGATCGGAGCTACGGCGTAATCTACTATATGCCATGATATTTTTCTCCTTTAATTAGTTTTTCTTAAAGCCAAGACCTAATGTCTCAAGCTTTTCCTTGATTTCCTTTAAGGACTTTCTACCAAGGTTACGAACCTTGATCATATCCTCTTCGGACTTTTCTGTTAATTCACCAACAGTATTGATACCTGCTCTCTTTAAGCAGTTGTAAGAACGGACGGTTAAATCCAATTCATCGATTGTCATATCTAGCTTGCGGCCCTGATTATCATCTTCTGTTTCGATCATATAATCAGTTTCATTAGCCTTTTCAGAAAGCTCAACTACAACATTTAAGTGTTCAATCATCATCTTAGAAGCTACAGCTAATGCTTCTTTAGCAGTGATTGAGCCATTTGTTGTAACCTCAATCTCTAACTTGTCGAAGGATGCAACATTTACACCTTCAACACGAGTCTTCTCAACATTGAATGCTACATTAACAATAGGAGTATAAATAGAGTCAATAGCGATAACGCCAACAGATCTACTATATTCTTTGTTAGCAACGGAACTTACAAAACCAACACCACGACGTACGGTTAAGAACATATGAAGTGCGCCACCAGCCATAACTGTAGCGATATGCTGATCTGGGTTAATAACCTTAATATCATTATCATGAATGATATCAGCAGCATTTACTTCTCCTTCACCACGGTTGATTTCGATTGTCTTTTCATAATTAGGATCATCAGAATCCACAGTTAATACGATTCTCTTTAAATTTAAGATAATTGTAATAACATCTTCAACAACACCATCAACATTTTGGAACTCATGCTCAGCACCATCAATCTTAACATTAACGATTGCAGCACCTGGTAAAGAAGATAATAATGTTCTACGTAATGCGTTACCTAATGTGATACCAAATCCTCTTTCAAGTGGAGAGATGACAAACTTGCCATAGCGGCCCTGTTCAGAGATTTCTTCAACATTAGTTCTTGGTTTTTCAAATTTTAAATCTTTCATTAATGGTCCTCCTATATTTATCGTTTGTTTGAAATATATTCAATTGTTAATATACTGCTATCAATACCAAAATATTATCCACGAGGACGCTTTGGTGGACGACAACCGTTATGAGCGATTGGTGTAACGTCTGTAATTGCTGTAATTTCAAGACCAGCAACTGCTAAAGAACGAATTGCGCTTTCGCGGCCCTGTCCTGGACCCTTAACAGTAACTTCAACCTTAGCAACACCCTGGTCTACTGCAGCTTTTGCTGCAGCCTCAGCTGCCTGCTGTGCGGCAAAAGGAGTTGACTTACGACTACCCTTGAATCCTAATGCACCTGCACTTGACCAAGAAATTACATTTCCCTGAGGGTCAGTGATGGTAACAATTGTATTGTTAAATGTAGAATGAATGTGAGCAACACCAACAGGTACGTTCTTTTTTACTCTACGCTTAGTAACTTTCTTCTGTGCCATATCTCATTTCCTCCTTATTACTTCTTATGGTTTGCAATAGTACGCTTTGGACCCTTACGAGTACGAGCGTTTGTCTTAGTTCTCTGGCCACGAACAGGTAATCCCTTTCTGTGACGCATACCTCTATAGCAACCAATTTCCATTAATCTCTTGATGTTAAGAGCTACTTCTCTACGAAGGTCACCCTCAACCTTATACTTTGCAACCTGTGAACGGATTGCACTTAACTGATCTTCAGTTAAATCCTTTGTACGAATGTCCTCAGATACATTCGCAGCCTTTAAAATATTTTTAGCTGTAGTCTCACCAACACCATAGATGTACTGTAAAGAGATTACAATTCTTTTTTCGTTTGGAATATCTACTCCTGAAATACGTGCCATTTTAATGCACCCTCCTACTTTCTATTTTATCCTTGTCTTTGTTTATGTTTAGGGTTTTCACAAATAACCATTACGCGACCCTTACGCTTAATAACTTTGCACTGAGAGCAAATTGGCTTTACACTTGGTCTTACTTTCATAGTCTTTTTCCTCCATACTATTTATGTCTGTAAGTAATTCTTCCACGTGTTAAATCATAGGTTGATAACTCAATGGTTACCTTATCACCTGGTAAAATGCGTATGTTGTTCATGCGGATTTTACCAGAAACGTGGGCTTTAACTTGGTGGCCATTGTCTAGTGTAACAATGAACTGTGTGTTAGGAAGGACTTCCTGTACAACGCCTTCCATCTTAATAACGTCATCTTCTTTTGCCATGTATTATGATCCTCCTTTTATTTTAGGTCTAAAGCTTAGCAAAATCTCCATGATATCCCTTTAAAAGAGATACCATGAACTTCCGCTATAACTCAAAGCTTTAGGGAAAATTATTATTTTCCTAAAACCTCTTTAATATCATCGAAGACCTTGTCTAATGGCTGGTCACCATTTACTGTCTTTAATAAATTCTTTTTTGCATAGAAATCTAATAATGGTGCAGTGTTCTCGTCATATACTGCTAAACGATTTACTGCTGTTTCTTCTGTATCGTCTGGACGCTGAATTAGCTTTGCACCACAGTTATCGCAGATTCCTTCAACCTTTGGTGCATTGAATTCAACATGAAATGTTGCACCACAAGTCTTACAAACTCTACGACCAACCATACGTCTAACCAAGATTTCAGCTGGAACGTTAACATCTAAAACTGCATCTAGCTTAACACCATTCTTAGCCAAGAATGCATCTAATGCTTCAGCCTGAGCGATTGTTCTTGGGAAACCATCTAATAGGAATCCGTTCTTGCAATCGTCCTCTAGAAGTCTTTCTTCTACAATACCAATTGTAACCTCATCTGGTACTAAAAGCCCCTTCTCCATGTACTTCTTAGCCTCAAGACCAAGCTTAGTCTCGTTCTTCATAGCTGCACGGAACATATCACCTGTAGAGATATGTGGAATCTTATAATACTCCTTGATGTTTACTGCCTGAGTGCCTTTACCAGCACCTGGGCGACCCATAATTAATAATTTCATTATGTTTCCTCCTGATTAATCTAAGAAGCCCTTGTATTCCTTTGTTTCGGATGCAGTCTCAATCTGACGGAATGTTTCAACAGCAACACCGACAATGATGATTAAAGATGTACCACCAACTGTAATACTTGAAGCTTCGCTACTAGAAAATTGGAATGCCTTTGATACAATAATTGGTATCATAGCTAAAATTACTAGATATAAAGCACCGATTTCTGTAATTCTGAACAGCATCTTAGATAGCTGATGCTTTGTCTCCTCACCTGGACGGTAACCAGGGATGTAGGCACCTTGCTTTTCAAGGTTGTCTGCAATCTTTTCAGGATCAAGCTGCATAAAGCTATAGAAGAAACTGAAGAATACAATAAAGATAATATATATTGCAATACCGATTGGCTCAGAGGTAGAGAAAATCTGATTGAACCAATAAGCTGTTGTAGATGTCTCAGTAGATAATCCAAGTACACCAATAATTGTCATTGGAATAGACATAATTGTTGATGCAAAGATTACTGGGATAACTGATGCACTATTAATCTTAATAGGAATATCAGAGCCCTGCTGACCGGCCTGACGGTTTGCATATTGAACAGGAACCTTTCTTACTGCTCCTTCGAAGTATACAACGGCTAAAATCATAGCAATATATAATACAACGATTAAAACATATAAGAATACATTTAATCCAGAGAATGCATCACCTAAATATTTTGTATTTAATGTAGTAAACATTCTTGGAATAGATGAAATGATACCTGCAGCAATGATAATGGATGAACCATTACCAATACCATGACGAGTAATTAAATCAGCTAACCACATAGTAAATGCGGAACCTGCTGTAATAACAACTGCCATGTAAATATAGAATACCCAATAAGCATTCTGATATTGAATTAAGGAATTACCTAATACATTTTCAGGCTTAGAACCTAAGCTGAAGATAATTAGTAATGCTTGAACCATAGAAATAACAATTGTAATATATCTTGTTACTCGATTAAGCTTTTCCTTACCGTTTTCTCCCTGCTCACCCCAGTCCTTAAATGTTGGAATAACCATTTGTAGCATTTGGACTACGATGGATGCAGTAATATATGGCGAAATACCTAATGCCAAGATAGAGAAATGCGATAAACCTCCACCGGAAAAGGCATTCAATACTGTTAAGAAATCATTTCCCGAAATTAAATTCGTAATGGTTGACGTATCAATCAAAGGGATTGGAATATATGTTCCAGCCTTAAATACCAACAGTAAAGCAAATGTGATTAATATCTTAAGTACAACCTCACGGTTGCTTAAGATAAGTTTTGCTTTGTTAAACAAATTACTTTACCTCTTCAGCAGAACCGCCAGCAGCCTCGATAGCCTTCTTTGCAGATTCTGAGAACTTGTTTGCCTTTACTGTTAATTTCTTTGTTAATTCGCCATTACCTAATACCTTAACACCATCTTTTACTTCCTTGATTAGGCTTGCATTAACTAATGCTTCTGCATCAACTACTGCGCCGTCTTCAAATACGTTAAGCTTCTCAACATTTACGATAGCAAATTCTACCTTGTTATGATTGTGGAAGCCTCTCTTAGGTAAACGCTGGAATAATGGTAACTGTCCACCTTCGAAACCAGGACGAACACCACCGCCAGAACGTGCGTTCTGACCCTTAGTACCTTTACCTGAAGTATGACCGATACCAGAACCGATACCGCGTCCTAATCTCTTCTTAGAATGTCTAGCACCCTGAACTGGACTTAAATTATTTAACATTTCTAGGTACCTCCTTATTATTCCTGTACAACCTTTACCATATGTGCAATGGTAACGATCATACCCTTAATAGCTTCATTTTCCTCTTTAGTTACTGTCTGACCAATCTTAGTTAAACCTAAAGCTTTAGCAGTAGCAACCTGATTTGGCTTCTTGCCAATTAAACTCTTTACTAGTGTAATCTTATACATGATATTAACCTAAGATCTTTTCAACTGTTAAACCACGTCTTGCAGCGATCTGTTCAACAGTCTCTAAGCTCTTTAACCCTTCTACTGTAGCTCTTACAACATTAATAGGTGTTGAAGAACCAAGTGATTTTGAAAGAATATCTGAAATACCAGCTAATTCTACAACTGCACGAACTGGACCACCAGCGATAACACCGGTACCTTCAGCAGCAGGTGCTAAGAATACACGGCCAGCGCCGTATACACCAGTTACTTCGTGAGGAATAGTTGTCTTTACTGTAGCAACAGTAATCAAATTCTTCTTTGCAGATTCAACTGCCTTCTTAATTGCATCAGGAACTTCGTTAGCCTTACCTGTACCGAATCCTACTCTTCCTTTTCTGTCACCGATAACTACAAGTGCAGCAAAACGATAACGTCTACCACCCTTAACAACCTTAGTTACACGGTTGATAGTTACAACACGCTCTTCGAACTCTGGTTCAGCAACAACTTCTTCCTTACGCTGATCACGATCTGTACGCATAAAGTCTATACCTCCTTAGAATTTTAAGCCTGCAGCTCTTGCTGCATCAGCTAATGCTTGAACTCTACCATGATATAAGTAACCACCACGGTCGAATACCACAGCTTCAATCTTAGCTGCTAATGCACGCTTTGCAACTAATTCACCAACTGCCTTAGCTGCCTCTACATTAGAGCCGTTATTTAAAGAAATTTCCTTATCTAGTGAAGAAGCACTAACTAATGTCTTACCAGATAAATCATCAATAACTTGAGCATAAATCTGCTTATTAGATCTAAATACAACTAGTCTAGGCTTTTCAGCAGTGCCCTTTAGTGTCTGTCTAAGACGTAAATGTCTTTTCTGACGTGTAACGTTCTTTGATACTTTACTAATCATATGTTATGTACTCCTTTCAACTACTTCTTAGCAGTCTTACCTTCCTTACGACGGATATGCTCGTAATCATACTTAATACCCTTGCCATTGTAAGGTTCAGGCTTTCTGATCTCACGAATCTCAGCCGCAAACTGACCAACTAACTGCTTATCAATACCAGAGATTACAATCTGTGTATTCTTTGGTAATTCTACTTTTAATCCTGCAGGGATTTCCATATCAACTGTATGGGAATAACCAGCAGATACTACAAGCTTACCGCCCTGAAGTGCAGCACGGTAACCTACACCGTTGATTTCAAGAGTCTTCTTGAAGCCTTCGGATACACCGACAACCATGTTGTTTAATAATGCACGAGTTGTACCATGGAATGTCTTTATTTCTTTTGTGTCATTAGGACGCTTAACAACAACCTCTGTTGCCTGAACGTCAATTTCTAGTGCGCTATTGAACTTATTTACAAGCTCTCCCTTAGGGCCCTTTACGGTAACTAGATTACCCTCAGCAACGCTGACTGTAACGCCTGCAGGAAGTGGAATAGCCTTATTTCCTATTCTAGACATTTTATTTTTCTCCTTAAAATTTTTATTAATTGGTAATTATCTTACCAAACGTAAGCTAATACTTCTCCACCGATCTTTAGCTTACGAGCCTGTTTATCAGACATAATACCCTGAGATGTAGAGATGATTGCTACACCTAAGCCATTTAATACCTTTGGTAAATCCTCTGCTGTAGAGTATACATGTAAGGATGGCTTAGAGATTCTCTTTAAACCCTTGATAACTCTTGTGTTATTCTCAGTGTATTTTAATGTAATTGTTGTATTACTCTTAACATCGCTTGAAACTTTGTAATCTGCAATGAATCCTTCTGCCTTAAGTACATCTAAAATTGCACTTTTAGTCTTGGAACTTGGAACTACAACTGTTTCATGACGCATAGCATTTGCGTTCTTAATACGAGTTAACATATCTGCAATTGGATCTGTCATCATTATTGATATTCCTCCTTATTAAACTTTCAGATTACCAGGAAGCCTTTTTAACGCCTGGAATCTGACCCTTGTATGCTAATTCACGGAAACAAATACGGCATAACTTGAACTTACTGATTACAGCATGTGGACGACCACAACGCTCACATCTAGTATATTCACGAGCACTATATTTTGGTTTTCTATGATTCTTAACAATCATTGATGTCTTTGCCATAGTTTATTATCCTTCCTTATTACTTTCTAAAAGGCATACCCATTAAAGATAATAGAGCACGGCCTTCTTCATCTGTTGCAGCTGTAGTAACGATAACGATATCCATACCACGAACCTTCTTAACCTTATCGAAATTAATTTCAGGGAAGATTAACTGTTCCTTAACACCTAAAGTATAATTTCCACGACCATCAAATGCATTTGGATTAATACCACGGAAGTCACGTACACGTGGAAGAGAAATGGATACAAGCTTATCAAAGAACTCATACATTCTTTCTCCTCTTAATGTAACCTTGCAGCCGATAGGCATACCCTCACGAAGCTTGAAGTTAGCAATAGACTTCTTAGCCTTTGTGATAACTGGCTTCTGACCTGCAATTAATGTTAATTCTTCAACAGCATCATCTAATACCTTAGAATTTGCTACTGCATCACCTACACCCATGTTGATAACGATTTTTTCAAGTCTAGGGATCTGCATTGAAGACTTATAAGCAAACTTGTTTGCTAATTCTGTTCTAACGGAATTATTATATTTTTCCAATAAACGATTCATAATCTTTTCTCCTTACCCTATATTTTACTTATCGAACTCATACTGAGTGCTATCCTTAGCAACTCTAATCTTCTTAGACTTGCCAGTTTTTGGATCTTCAACAACCTTAATACCAACTCTTACTGCCTTGTTGGTCTTAGGGTTTAATAACATTACGTTAGAAGCATCGATTGGAGCTTCCTCCTCAACGATTCCACCATCAGGATTTGCCTGAGTTGGCTTCTTGTGCTTCTTAACCTTGTTTACGCCCTCTACAACAACCTTGTTTGTAGATGGGTAAACCTTTAATACCTTACCTGTTGTAGGGGTAGGATTACCTTTTTTGTCTTTTGTAAACTTATCTTTACCAGCAATGACAACTACTGTATCTCCAGCTTTAATCTGCATACTAAGTTTACCTCCTCTTAAAGTACTTCTGGTGCCAAGGATACGATCTTCATGAAATCCTTATCACGTAGCTCACGAGCTACTGGACCAAAAATACGAGTACCTCTTGGGGTCTTGTCTTCACGGATGATTACTGCAGCGTTCTCATCAAACTTGATATAAGAACCATCAGCTCTATGTAAGCCAGCCTTTGTACGAACAATAACTGCCTTTACAACGTCACCCTTCTTAACCTGTCCATTAGGAGCCGCTTCCTTTACAGAGCATACAACGATGTCACCAACGTTTGCATATCTGTGTAATGCGCCACCTAATACCTTAATAATTAATAATTCACGAGCACCGCTATTATCAGCGACTGCTAATCTTGTTTCCTGCTGAACCATGATATTACCTCCTGATCCTTCATTAAATAGTTTCCTTAGCCTTAACTACTTCAACTAAGATATACTTCTTAGTCTTAGATAGAGGTCTAGTCTCCATGAATTTAACAACATCGCCAGTCTTAGCTACATTGTTTTCATCATGTACATGGAACTTAGAAGATTTTTTTACTCTCTTCTTATAGATAGGATGAACACCAAATGTGTCAACGGAAACAACGATTGTCTTTTCCATCTTATCAGAAACTACTGTTCCTGTGAAAAACTTACGAACATTACGCTCCATTTGTTGCTTCCTCCTTACTCAGCCTTGCTAGCAGACTTTTCTGTTAAAATAGTCTTTAATCTAGCAATGTCTCTTTTGATTTCGTTCATACGAGCAGGCTTTTCAATGTTACCAAGAGCAGCCTGGAACTTTAAGTTGAATAATTCTTCCTTTAAGTCAGCGATCTTCTTATTGATCTGATCTTCAGTTAAATTACGAATATCTTTTGCCTTCATGACTACTCACCTACTCTTTTTACAATCTTAGTAGAACAAGGTAACTTATGAGAAGCTAAGCGAAGTGCCTCACGAGCAATATCCTCTGAAACACCAGCTACTTCAAATAAGATAACATCCTTCTTTGCTACTGCTACCCAAACTTCAGGAGCACCCTTACCAGAACCCATACGTACTGCTAGAGGCTTCTTAGTCTTACTTACATGTGGGAATACTTTAATCCATACCTGTCCCTGACGGTTCATCTTACGAGTGATTGCTACTCTGGCAGCCTCAATCTGCTGAGAAGTTAACCAGCAGCCTTCAGTTGCTACTAAGCCGAATTCACCGAATGCGAACTCAGTACCACCCTTAGCATGACCATGATAGTAAACTCTATGTGGACGACGGAACTTTACTCTCTTAGGCATTAACATAATTATTTACCTCCCTTAGAGCCTTCAGCAGTTTCTTTCTTTGCTGGTCTTGGCTTACGAACAGGACGCTTATCAGCAACCTCTCTTGAAGGGATTTCGAATAATTCACCCTTGTAAATCCAAACCTTAATACCTAACTTACCATAAGTTGTATGTGCTTCAGATACTGCATAATCAACATCAGCTCTTAAAGTTGCAAGAGGAACCTGTCCCTCTCTATAGCCTTCAGATCTTGCCATTTCAGCTCCACCTAAACGGCCGGAAATTAAAGTCTTTGCACCCTTAGCGCCACGCTTCATAGCTCTTTGGATTGCAACCTTCTGAACTCTACGGAAAGAAGCACGAGCCTCTAACTGTTCAGCAATACTCTTTGCAACTAATGTTGCATCTAATTCAGGAACCTTAACCTCAACGATGTTGAAGATGATTTCCTTCTTAGTCTTATACGCTAATTCTTTTACTACAGCGTTCTTAGTCTCAGCGTCCTTACCGATTACCTGACCTGGCTTAGCAGTGTATAATGTAATCTTAACGCGATCCTTGTTGTTATTGCCCTTTACACGCTCGATAATAACACGTGAAACGCTAGCCTTAGCATATTTCTGCTCTAAATACTTGCGGATTGCTAAATCCTCATGTAATAAATCAGCTACCTTTGTCTTTTCTGCATACCATGCAGCATCCCAATCACGGTTGATACCAACACGTAATCCTAGTGGACTTACTTTCTGACCCATGTGTTATATACCTCCTAATTAGATTCTTTCTCTGCAACAACAACAGTAACGTTGCAGGTTCTCTTCTGAATAACATCACCACGGCCCTTAGCACGAGGTAACATTCTCTTCATTCTAATACCATCTGTAACATAGCATTCCTTAACAAATAAATTGTTAACATCCATGTTATAGTTATGCTCTGCGTTTGCAACTGCAGAGTTTAATACCTTTAAAACTACTTCTGTAGCCATCTTGTTTGTAAGCTTCAAAATAGCCTTTGCTTCAGCTACATCCTTATTACGGATTAAATCAATTACAAGACGAGCCTTACGAGGAGTAATTCTAACAGTATTTGCAATAGCTTTTGCTTCCATTATAATTTTTCTCCTTTATACTATTTCTTAGCTTTTTTATCGTCTGCATCATGTCCATGATAAGTTCTAGTTGGAGCGAATTCGCCTAACTTATGACCTACCATATCCTCAGTAACATATACCGGAACATGTTCACGACCGTTATATACTGCAATAGTTAAACCAACAAATGCTGGGAAAATTGTAGATCTACGAGACCAAGTCTGAATAACCTTCTTATCTCCAGCCTGAGCAGCTTCAACCTTTTTCATTAAGTGGCCATCACAGAATGGGCCTTTTTTAATTGAACGAGCCATATTGTTCCTCCTTATTTACCATTTCTTCTACGAACGATAAGCTTATCAGAAGCTTTCTTGTGCTTACGAGTCTTTAAACCTAATGCTGGCTTACCCCAAGGTGTCATTGGAGAAGGACGACCTACTGGACACTTACCTTCACCACCTCCATGAGGGTGATCATTAGGGTTCATAACAGAACCACGAACCTCTGGTCTTAAGCCCATATGACGAGCTCTACCAGCCTTACCAATTCTTACTAACTCATGAGATTCATTACCAACTTCACCGATTGTAGCCTTACAAGTAGCTAAAACCTTACGAACTTCGCCTGAACCTAAACGAACTAATACATAGCCTTCCTCACGACCAAGAATTTGAGCAGATACACCAGCAGAACGAGCTAACTGGCCACCCTTTCCTGGATGTAATTCAATGTTATGAATTAAGCTACCAACTGGGATATTTACGATTGGAAGTGCGTTACCAACCTTAATATCAGCATCCTTACCAGATACTAAAACTGTACCAACAGTTAATCCCTTAGGAGCTAAGATATATCTCTTTTCACCATCTGCATAGAATAATAATGCGATATTTGCAGAACGGTTTGGATCGTATTCAATAGACTTTACTGTTGCTGGAATACCATCCTTATTTCTCTTGAAGTCAATGATACGGTATTGTCTTTTTACACCGCCACCCTGATGACGAACTGTGATCTTACCAGTGTTGTTACGACCACCATTCTTCTTTGCAGGTGCTAATAATGACTTTTCAGGAGTGTCAGTTGTAATTTCATCAAATGTTAACACTGACATGTTACGTCTACCATTAGACGTTGGCTTATATTTTCTAACTGCCATAGTTAATAATTCCTCCTATTAAATCTCGAAAGCGTCGATCTTATCGCCCTCTGCAAGCTTGCAGATAGCCTTCTTGTATGCTGGCTTAAAGCCTTCATGCTGACCAACTCTTGTATGCTTAGGTAATACGTTTACTGTAGCAACAGATAAAACCTTTACCTTGAAAATCTCTTCTACAGCATTCTTGATTTCAATCTTATTAGCAGACTTAAGAACCTTGAATGTGTACTTGTTATAGTTTTCCTTAAGAGCCATTGACTTTTCTGTAATGATTGGGCCCTGGATAATATCAAATGCCTTTGTCATATTACTTCAATACCTCCTCGAAATACTTAACTGCTGCCTCTGTTAATACTAAGTTCTTATAGCATAATAACTCATAAACAGATGCATTGTTTGCAGGTGTTAAGAAAACACCAGCAACGTTACGAGAAGCTAAAACCTGAGTCTCGTTGAACTCCTCTGGAGCAACTACAACTACTGTCTTACCCTCAGCCTTGATGTTCGCTAATAACTTAACGAAGTTCTTAGTCTTAGCATCAGCTAATGTAACGTTCTCAACAGCGATTAACTGATTTTCGTTAACCTTGTATGTTAATACATTCTTTAAACCTAATTGCTTTACCTTCTTGTTTAACTTGAAAGCATAGCTTCTTGGTGTAGGACCAAATACTGTTCCACCACCAACCCACTGTGGTGCACGAGTGGATCCCTGACGAGCACGGCCTGTACCCTTCTGTCTCCAAGGCTTCTTACCACCGCCGCGAACTTCGCTACGGCCCTTAGTGTCATGAGTACCCTGTCTCATAGCAGCTCTCTGAGCGTTAACAACATCATAAACAACCTGCTTATTGATTTCAACGCCGAATACTGCTTCGCTTAATTCTAAATCCTTAACTTTTTCACCGGACTGATTTAATACTGCGATTGTTGGCATAATAAATCTCCTTCCCTATTACTTCACAGCCTTAACAGCTGTCTTGATTACTACGAATCCCTTCTTAGGACCTGGTACATTACCGCGGATTAAGATTAATTCTCTATCTGCGTCAACCTTAGCAATTGTTAAGTTCTGTAATGTAACAGTCTCGGAACCCATATGTCCTGGTAACTTCTTACCTTTTAAGTTACCCTTAATAGCACCTAAAGAACCTACTTCGCGGTGACAAGCAGATACACCGTGAGTCATTCTTAGTCTAGCATGGTTATATCTCTTGATTGTACCAGCAAATCCCTTACCCTTGGATGTACCAGTTACATCAACAACATCACCTGCTGCAAAAATATCAACTTTAATTTCTTGGCCTACGTTGTAAGATAACAAATCATTTCCCTGAGCTTCGGAGAAACGGAATTCTCTGATGAAGCGCTTAGGAGCAGTGTTAGCCTTAGCTACGTGACCCTGTTCAGGCTTGTTAGAAAGATTTACTTTCTTGTTGCATACACCAACCTGGACAGCAACATAACCATCGTTCTCAACTGTCTTCTGCTGTAATACTACATTTTCAGAACAGTCAACAATGGTAACTGGAACTAAATTTCCAGCTGCATCGAAAATTTGAGTCATGCCCAATTTTCTACCTAAGATTCCCTTAGCCATTTGAAATTTTCCTCTTTTCTAATATTTTTTTAATTACTTCTTTAATACGATATCTACACCAGAAGGTAGTTCAATGTGCATTAAAGCATCAATTGTCTGTGGAGTTGGATCCACAATTTCGATTAATCTCTTATGAGTTCTTCTTTCGAACTGCTCACGAGAATCCTTGTTAACGTGAACGGATCTTAAGATTGTGAAGACTTCCTTCTCTGTTGGAAGAGGGATAGGACCGTTTACTGCGGAACCTGTCTTCTTAACACTGTCAACAATCTTCTTTGCTGACTGGTCTAATAATCTGTGATCATAAGACTTTAAACGAATTTTGATTTTTTCTTTTGCCATTTTTTTAAGTCTCCTTTCGCCTATAATCTGCGTATAGACTTGCTCCATGGGAAAACCTAACACACGGTTAATGACAACGCTCTTCGGTGTGTCAGCAACCTCCCACTTCACAGCCACTTCTTGCTCGATATAGAGCCTTCTCTATTATACAGGAAAAGTTTTGTCAATGCAAGTTCTTTTTTATTTTTTTCTTTATTATATATAAATATATAATAGGGGTTAATATATTAAAAATAATCTACCCAAATAACAAACAGATCTTAAGGTATGCTATAGGTTCTGTATTTTAATCTTTTTTTATGAAAACTGCACTTTCATAGGAATTGGGCAAAAATTTATTTCCTATCGCGGGCGCGTATGCACGCATGCATATGCGTGTGCATATATTTTAAAAGGAAGGCACGTGCCTTCCCTACTTTAATTCTTTCTTTTCATATTTAGTCCCTAACATGGTGTAAATAGATAAACGGATTTTGCAGATGTTCTTATCAAGGACATAAGTTAATTGATTTTGAACAAAAGTGAATAAAAATTCACTCTATGAGTAAACTCATATTTTAACGAATTTATATATAAATATATATTTCTACATATTTACATATACTCTATATGGTATTGTTAGACCTCTACTCATCAAATACTTTATTACAGTATCATTTGAGTTACGTTTATATTTATTAATCATATTTAAGGCGGCATTTATATCAGCGTTGATTATTGTGCCGTCTTTTCTTTTATATAATCCTCTTTGAATTCTTTTTCCACTCCTAATTTTATCCTTTCCTATTTCATCATTATCATAAAAGGATGATACAGATGTATAGGATTCACTAATCTCTATTATATTTATTCCATATTCTATTCCTTTTAAAATAAGTTTATTTTTAAATTTAGATATGGGGAATAAAATAAATTTCTGATTGGTCTTAGCCCTTTTCTTTCCTTTAAGGCTTTCATTCTTGATTCCACCAGTCTTTATTCCTTTATTCCAACCTACGATAATTTGACTTATATTATTTTCTTTCGCTTTATTTAATAATTCCCTTACGGCTTTATTTAAATAATCATCAATATAATTCTCATTTTTTCTTCTTAATGATTCTATTCCTTTAGAAGTATAAATTCCATTGGGTAAATCCGATTGCAATTTAGCTAATCTTTTCGATGTTAATTGTATCTTAGATAATAATACCTTACCATCTATAATAAAGGATTCATTATTATACATCACACAGGATGCTAGATTCGTAACTCCTAAGTCAATTCCCATTATCTTATCATCCATAGGCTTTACTTCATACGCATCATCTTTATATGAGAATTCTATTATATAGTATTCCCCTCTTTTATCGGGCACTATTCTTACTTGATGTATTTCCTTATTCTCTATTAATTTAGGAATCTTAAAGAATATGTTAATAGATTTTTTCTTAGAATATTCTTCAATACTATTATTTATTAGCTTATCTTGATAAGTATTAATAAATACTTTATTCGTTCTCATATCATTGGATAAAGGTACTTTATATAGTTATGGCCATTATAAACAATAGGCCTTACCTGATCTGTATATAATGGATAGAATCCATTTTTGGGAAGATATTTAGGCAATGAACTATGCTTCTTAATAAAATTCATCATATTATTATGTGCACATCGAATCGTACAAATCGATTGATATGTATTTAGTATATGAAAGTTCTCATTGTTTTTTAAAGCCTTATTCGTATCAAAATATGAAGGAATAGTATTATGTTTAAAATAATATTGTCTAAGATAGTATAATGAAGCATTATATAAATTTTTGGATATTCTACATAAAAGCTTTAGCATAGCTATTTCATTAGTG
>NZ_JAXFPY010000014.1:0-5840 GCF_034179385.1 Anaeroplasma sp. | reverse complement strand
GTGTTTCTTTAGCTTTCTTTCTAGATACTCTGTTAATTCTTCAATCACCTTATATTTTGAAATTGCTAAATTTTTAGTATTCTTAAGTGTTGTTTTACATACGACGCTATTCGCTTCACTACATAGTACAATACCAATAGTAGGAGAATCTAAATCGCTTTTAATATATTCATCAATATAATTTGTATAGAATAATAATTGTCCTATATATTCAGGCTTAAACCTTGTTGTTTTCAATTCTATAACAACATATGAGTGACTAGGAATATGATAGAACAAAAGATCTATTTCATATTCTATATCATCCATAGGTAGTTTATATTTTTCTCTAACAAAGGAAAAGCCTTGACCTAGTTCTAAAATGAATTTTTGAATATTAGATAATATACTATTTTGTAATTTTTTCTCGGAAGTGATATCATTTACTCCTATGAAATCCAAAACATAGGTATCTTTTACAATTTCATTTAATTCAGTATTAATAGATACTTCCCTATCTTGTATAGAAGTATCTGGATTAATTAAATATCTTTCATAAGCTTTAGCTTTAAATTGTAATTCTACTTGGCTTCTTGACCATTTGTTTTTATATGTTTGTTCAATATACCATAACATTTCTTTATGAGAATGTGACTTCTGCATAATAATTACATAAGTAAACCAAGCAATTAGTCGAGCAGGTTGCTCGAATATTTCATGATAAGAAAATTCAAAAGAAAATCTTCTCATGTAATTTAAATTATCATAAGAAAATCCTTTACCATAACCTTTTAAATCATTAGCTAGGTTCTCTATATATTTGCTTCCCCATACTTTTCTTTCATTGATAATTCTACCAATTTCATAATTGTCATTATCATGGCACTATTAACAACAACCATTGCTTTAGCTTGGTTCGTTCTAATAGTATCTTTGATTCTATTTAAATCCTCTAAATAATCTTTCTCTAAAATTGTTATTTCTTTTGTTTTACTCATAAAATTTATTTCCTCTTTTCTCAAAAAAATAAATCCTGCAAAGCTTTAAGCCTTACAGGATCATCGTTATATTAAATTGGGCATTTTGTAATATCATAATACCAGCTCCTTAAGATATCTTATTGTATCACATATTCCATTTTATTACTAGATTGCAAGTCTATTTCTTTGGGATTTTTAGTTTAATGATGTGAAGTGGTACCAATTTAGTAGAAAATAAAATAAAAAAAAGACCCAATTTTAAAATTGGAGTCAATTCATTAAATCTTTTTTACTTGGTTGAATGGGAATTCCATTGGAGTCATACGACCAAACATGTTGATAAGAATCGTTAATGTTTCCTTCTCAAGGTTAACTATAGATACCTCACCAACCATATCCTTGAAGGATCCTTCTGTAACAATAACCTTATCCCCTGCATAAATTTCGAATACTGGCTTTTGAACAAGGCCTAGCTTCTCTAATATTGCGTCCATCTCATCCTTAGGTACAGCAACTGGCTTTGTGCCTCCACCAGAGGAGCCTAAGAAACCAGTAACCTTTGGAGTGTTACGAACCATGAACCATGCATCCTCGTCCATTTCCTTATCTACTTCCATCTCAACAAATACGTATCCAGGGAAAAGCTTTTCTACCTTTTCCTTTTTCTTACCCTTTTTATCTACAACCTCCTTAACCTCTTCAGGAACTAATACCTGATAGATTAAGTGAGTCATATTCATAGATTCTCTTCTTCTTTCCAAATCCTGCTTAACAGAATTCTCATATCCTGAATAAGTTGTTACAATATACCATCTTTTCATTGTCTTATCCTCCTTAAATAATTAAGCCTAACAATTCAGCAATGAATACATCATATAGCATGAATAATAATGTTAATATGATGATGAAAACAAATGTACGAATGGCATTACCTAAGAACTTAGGCCAAGCAAGCCATGTGATTTTCTTTAATTCAGGGAATGCAGGCTTTAAGAATGGATAAAGTGCATATAATAAGCCTAAGGATGCAAGAACAATTAAAATCCATGCGAATACTTGAGGATATTCACCAATTACAGGGAAATCCTTTCTTACCTGTAATGCACCATTTAGCATTAAGCAACCAAGTAGTAGAGTAATAATAGAAATAACTAGGAATAACCAGTTTTCCCATTGATGCTCTTCCTTTAGGTATTCACCAATACGATATACACCTAAAGATGATTCCTTTTGCTGCTTCTTTTCAATTTGCTTACGGATCTTAGCCTCAACTAAATCCTTATTGCTCTTTGGTGCTTCTTCTACATTATCTTCTTCTGCCTTATCTTCTACATTATCTTCTACATTATCCTCTTCTTCAGAATAAGTAGATTCAACCTTTTTCTTCTTTGACTTAGGGCCACCAATTGCCTGCTTCTTTTCTTCTAAAGCTTCCTTCTCTTCAACTACTTCTTCTTTTACTTCTTCAGTTTTAGCTTCTTCTAAAGCTTCCTTCTTTTCTAATTCCTTATCGTCTGCCATAAGTAATCCTCCTTACTTCGTCTCTTTGTGCATTGTATATTTATTACAAGTTGGACAGTATTTTTTGATTTCTAGTCTTTCTGAATTCTTTTGTGGATTCTTTGTTGTCGTGTAATTACGGCTAAAGCATTCTTCACAAATTAATATAACCTTTGTTCTCATGAAAACACCTCCAATACATAATTTAGCGCAAAATAAAAAACCTTAATCTCAGGTCCTACTAAAATTATAAGACATTTAGAGTTTAAGGTCAATCAAAATAATAAATTATTTTATAGCATGTAAAATGTCTATTCTTTCCTTTGGATTATCTGCGTTACATACATAAGAACCTGACACGGCTAAATCTACATATTTTGCAATATATGGAGCGGTTGTATCCTTAATTCCACCATCGATGTTAATAAGATAGGAATAATGATTCTCTTTTCTTAATTTGTATAATTCTTCTACCTTTTCTATAGAATCCATCATGAAGGATTGTCCACCAAAGCCAGGCTCAACGCTCATAACTAATACCATATCTACATAAGGTAGATATTCCTTTATTTCTTCTACCTTAGTTTTAGGCTTAATAGAAATACCTGCCCCTATATTATAGGAATGAATTAAATCAATTGTTTTTAAAACATCACAATCCGCTTCTACATGGAATGTAATATATTGGCTTCCTGCATCTACAAATTGCTTAATGTAATTTTGTGGATGTAGAATCATTAAATGGGTATCAAATGGCTTATCTGTAATTTTTCTTATGGATTTAACGAATGCAGGTCCTATAGAAATATTTGGGACAAATTCACCATCCATAATATCCATATGAACATAATCTGTAGATGATAAAGCCTCCTTTAGGGAGGATTCCATATTTGCAAAATCTGCAGTTAATATTGATAAAGATACTTTCATTTTTTTAATATCTCCTTATACATTTTATTGTAGGATTGATAGCGAGAGGCTAAAATCTCACCCTTTTGTGCGGCCTCATAAATGGCGCAGCCCTTTATTCCCTCTAGATGGTTACAATCTCTAAATTTGCAATTATGACCTCTAAAATCTACGAATAAACCCTCAAGCTCATCCTTATCGATTCCTAATACATCTAACTTAGAAAAACCAGGAGTATCGCCAATAAAGCCCCCTAAATAAGGGTATAGGCTCGTTTCTCTTGTCGTGTGGCGTCCTCTACCTAGGGCTTGGCTGATTTCCCCAGTTTTAAGGAAAAAGCCAGGGACTACTGCGTTAATTAGGGTAGATTTGCCTGCACCAGTCTGGCCGGATAAAACGGTAATTTTATCCTTTAGGATGTCTCTGACAAGATCAATACCCTCCTTATGCTTAGAATCTACATAGAATACCTTATAGCCCATATTCTCATAATAGGAAAGCTTTTCCTTTAATTCAAATAATTCTAAATCCGTAAGCAAATCTATTTTAGATACAACAAGAACTGGAGTAATATTTTGATGCAATATATTAACTAAGAATAAATCCAATAGAAAAAAGGAAAAATCAGGCTCCTTAGCCGCAAAGACCAAAAGGATTTGGTCTACATTGGCAATATCTGGCCTTATCATTTCATTCTTTCTTTCTAAGTAATGGTCAATCATTCCATTTTCAATGACTGCAATATCTCCAACCTTAGGTGTATTTTTAATTGTAGTAAGTACTTCCTTTTTACTTTTTGATTTTTCATTGACCATATATTTCTTTTCATATCTAAGCTTACCACGAGCTTTAAGAGAAACAATAGAACCATCAAGAAGTAAAATCTTATATACTCCACCATTTAAATTTATGATTCTTCCCTTTTGCATAAATACCTACTTTTTCATATGTTTGCTTCTAAGCTGACCGCATGCGGCATCAATATCTGAGCCCTGCTCTTTTCTTAATTGTACATTAATTCCTCTTTTATAAAGAGTATCATAAAAGGCTCTCATCGTCTCTTCCTTGCTTCTCTTATAAGGCTTTTCTATAACCTCATTATATGGAATTAAATTTACATATATATTTTCCCTACCAATTAAATCTGCAAGTGCATTTGCACATTCCTTTGTATCATTAATATCTCTTAATAAAATATATTCAAATGTTACTCTTCTACCGGTTATAGAAATATAATATTTGACTGCATCCATTAATTCCTCTATAGGATATCTTTTATTTATTGGCATGATTTGGTCTCTAATTTCATTTTTAGGTGCATGTAGGCTAATTGCTAAATTTACCTGTAAATCGAAGGAAGCATATTCCCTAATCTTAGGTACAAGCCCACAAGTAGATACCGTAATATGTCTTGCTCCAATCTCTATGCCCTTTGCATGATTGATAATTTTTAGGAAATTAATGACATTATCATAATTATCAAAAGGCTCACCAATTCCCATAACAACAACATGGGATACTCTTATTTCTGCCAAGGAAGATACCATAAGTACCTGCAGTACCATTTCTGCTGTAGTTAGGTTTCTTAGCTTCTTTTTCATGCCAGAGGCACAAAATACGCACCCCATATTACAGCCTACCTCACTAGTTACACATACAGAGTAGCCATAATTATGATTCATTAAAACTGTTTCAATCAAATTCCCATCGGATAATTCAAATAAAAACTTTTGTGTACCATCAAAGGATTTTTGTCTTGTAACACATTTTAAGCTATCAATGATAAAGTTTTCTTTTAAATGAGCAATAAATTTCTTTGAAATATTGCTCATTTCTTCAAAGTTTTGAATTCTATGACGATAAAACCATTCCATCATTTGAGATGCACGAAATGGCTTTTCCCCCATATGGATTAAATATTCCTTCCACATTTCTTCTGTATAATTATATATACTCTGCATAATTCCACCTAATTTCCAAAATTATTATACACTTAAGACCATTTATTTTAAAGATATAATTTGTTTGCAAATGCATTAGAACAAAAGAGAAAAGGAGCACACCGCTCCTTTATCCAATATACTTTTCTACCTCTTCAAGACTTAAATTAAGTAGTTTTGCTATTTCTTCCTTTTTCATTCCATTTTGAATCATAATTGAAATGAATTCTTTCTTGCTCTTTTCTTCGCCTAAGGCAATGCCTTCTTCTCTACCTTGGGCAATACCTTCCTCTCTACCTTGGGCAATACCCTCATCCTTGGCAGCCTCAAGCCTTACGCCCTCTTCGTATTCCTGCTTTAATCTTGCATCCCTTAATCTTCTAGCCTCATCAGACTTATCATAATCGCTTAACATTTCTGCCGCCTCCTTTATGATTAGGGAATTATCTTCTAAATATTTTCCAATATCCTTTGTAGATAATAATTTTAACGCCCTATCTAATTCCATTTTACTATCTTCAGGAATTTTTTC
>NZ_JAXFPY010000113.1:0-2571 GCF_034179385.1 Anaeroplasma sp. | reverse complement strand
CAATATTAGGTAACTGATTTGCATAGAATACATTAGTTAATTTTACATCCATAGGATGATGACGAAGTAATACAATATTTTTGTTTTCCATAAAAGTTCCTCCTTAATCTTATATTACTATTCGTAGATTTATTTTTTTACCAATACATCCCCAATGGGATGTAAACAATAGAATGTCAAAAACTAAACTCCAAATGTCTTTCTTCCCCCCTCTTTTAGTTATTTTGGTAATATTAATATATCCAATTAAAAAGGGATTGCAACCAATCCCCTTTTAATCAATTTACTATTTTTCCTTTTAAAAATTCATAAATCATAATCATACCTTTATCACTAAAGGTATCTGAGGTATCTGTTTGCTGATGCATAGTCCTAGCAAAGTCAGGGAATATACTCATATTACCTTTAAACCATGCAATATCCTTATCCGTTGAATTAATTATGAAAATGGATGGAATATTATTAGAAACGAAGCAATTATAATCCCCAAATGGCAAAGAGGATAATACCTGAATCTGCGAATCTGAAATAATATCTTCCATACATTTAAAATCGAATAACGCTTTACCAATTTTATCGTATGTTAATAAGATATTATTGCCTAACCCACACATATCTAAATTAATCATACCTTTAATATTATTTTTTCCGACAATGGAAATGAATTCTTTACTGCCTACACCCCCTGCCTCTTCCTTATCGAAAAATACAAAATCAATACTTTTATTTGTGCCTTTTAAATTCTTAATTAAATTTAAAAGAATTACACATGCGGCTGCATTGTCGTTTGCACCATAATAAAATGCATCATAATGAGCTCCAATAACAAGCCTTTCATTAGTTGGATTAAAAGAAACAACAATATTTTTAGTTGTATTACCAACAATTTTGTAATCAATACCAATAGAATCTAAAATGCATAGGATTGCATTCCTTCTATTCTCATTACCTAATACTGCAATTTCGTTTAAATAATTTATCATATAAAGACCTCCTCGTATAATCTATTCTGTAGAGGTATTTTTTACTTACTTTATTACATAGTAATAAAATTATTCAAAATAGATGTTTTTTATACTTCTTTATACTTTATTCCAAATAACTCTATATCACCATTACTATCTTCAACGAGATCCTTTGTTTTATCTTTTCCAAATAGATAAGTTAGCATATTTTTATTATCTATCGTTTTAGATTCATTTAATATATATAGTAATGGCCATAAATGAATTTCTTTTTGACTAGCTTTTTTTCTTTCCTCTTTAGCTGCCTTTTTAGATTTTGTTTTTTTGCCTTCTTGCTTTTTAATTTTGTTTATAATCTTTTTATCTATTATATGACCAGTAACATCGAATACTTCTTCGATAGTATGTGGATTTGCTATTTTTTCTTTATACTTTAAATAGAAGCTATCGAGCTCTTCTGTTATTGCTTTATTTTTAGCAAAATAATTTACATCATTATTATTTTTAGTAAGATTAAATTTTGTTTCAATATTATCTATTTTTTTAAATGTCTTTTCTAAATCCATGATTATCTTATTCGCATAGCTTGGATAATGATTTTCAGTTGCTTTATTAATCCTATCCATATTTAAAATATAATGCATGGATACTTTTCCTTCTTCTCTACCTCCTGTAGGAAATTTTAAGACATTGATTTCCCCCATTAATGTATTATATTTTGTGTGTTCTTTTTCAATATTATATTTTTTATAATTGCTCTTTTTGATATTGTACATAAAATCTGGTATTTTATGGTATTCACCTTTACTTACGTACGCTCTAATTCGGTTATATTCCTTTAATGAATCTACATTATAGTCTCTCTTGGCCTTATCAATTTCCATACCAGATAGAATTGCTAATTTACATATTTCCATGTAAAGATCTTCATCGATACTTCCGCTATTATTATATTTATCCCATAATATACTATTTAGATGTTGAGAGAGATTTGTAATTCTACCTACATAATTATTTGCTATTTTATTATCAATATCATATAATTTCTGCTTCCCTTTTGCAGATTGGCTCTTTACCTTGCATACAGGAACCAAGAATTTATCATAATTTTTCTTTGTAGCCTCTACCATCGGTTCAAAGTCAGTAACGAGCATAGTATCACTATCGTAATCCATACCATTTAATCTTTGCTGAATATTTTCATTTATAGCATTGACACATACAATTTCTTTAGATAAGTTAAAATACTTATCGTATTCTTCCTTCTTTACATTTTTAGCCCAATATAGATTTCCCATAGTAACGTGAGGGAATCTTGCAGCGCAAATATCTTTTCCTTCCTCAAAGAATTTACAAATGATTTCGTTCTTTCCAATTAATGGCTTCGTTTCACTTTTAAATTCACCAATCGTAGCGAGCAATAATTCATATCCATTACCAAAGATTGTAGCATATGTACCAGGAATCAATAATCTTCCTTTTTTAAAGTTTTTCTTAATATCTTCGATTATATTTGTTCTAAATTCAGAATATAAAATAGTCTTTTCGAATTCATTATTAATGCTTAATAGCTTAGAGCATATTTTAAATTTAGAGCGTTTATATT
>NZ_JAXFPY010000033.1:0-2835 GCF_034179385.1 Anaeroplasma sp. | reverse complement strand
GATTTATTACCCCAGATTCTATAGAATACCTAGATTCATCGAGTGTTATTGGATTAAATCTATATTCATATTGTGGTAATGATCCAGTAAATATGGTAGATGAAGAGGGGAATTCTGGTGTTTTAGCAATTATGTTAATTGCAGGAACTGTTATAGGTGCTGCAACTGGATTTGGATTTTCTGCGGAAAAAGAACTGATTGATAATAACTGGGACTTTTCAAAGGTGAATTGGGGAAAAACTATTAATAATACACTTGTTGGTGCAGCTACAGGATTCTCTCTTGCGATGGGTGTTGGTTTCTTAGGCCTAGTTTTATCAGGAACAGCAGCTGCTGGTGTAATGTCAGCGGGAACGGCATTTGGTATTAGTCTTGGAGTTTCATTTGCTGCTGGATCATTAGGATATGCAACAGAAGAATGGATAAATGGAAGAACACCTGATTTTGTAAAAGCATTGGCAAATGGAGGCTTTGTTGCTGCAGAAGGGGCTATGAATTTTTTGATGGGAGGTATTCTAGGTTCAGTAGGAACTGTAGGAACAAAGGGAAAATTCTTGCGTTCTGTTGAATGGTATGCTAAATTTGCTTTTGCACAAGAATTTACTTTTCCATTCAAATACGGAATCGATATTATTAGGAGAAATCTGTGAGGCGAGTATTTATGAAATATAGATCGTTTTACAACAATTTTTTTGATTCAATAATACTATTATTTACAACCATTTTTTTCATTGTTGGTTATACATTAGTTTTAATATTTGGTATTCTTAACAAAACAAATGAACATTTTATTGTTTCACTAATTGTCACCACTGCGGTATTCGGAATTCTAATAGCATTGTCTTTATTATTGATTATATGGGGGTGTTTTGAAAAGATTTCTTTTGATGAAAAGAATATCTATTCAAAAAAGCCTTTTAGAAAAACAATAAGTATCTCCTTTGATGAAATTCTTGAGTTTTCCGAGAAACAAATTCCGGCAGTTATTTTGGGCGTATATAAGACAAATGCACTAATAATTAAATCTGTAAATAAGTCTATTTGTATTTATTTGGATAAAAAAAAGACAAAAGAAAAAATTTTACAATTAATAAAACGATAACATTACATCAGTATTACTAAATTCATTGATGAGGTCTCTAAATATTCTTTAAATGATGGCTTACCTAAAGAAATTTTAAATAAGCTAATAAAAGAAATTAGAGTACATGAATCATAATCGATTGATGGAAAGAGTACAAAATGTAGAAATAATCTATAATTTTATGTCATAACTTCCATACAGTCACAATACTCCTTTGATGTATACGGACGTAGGGGGGTACGTTTGCGATAAGTGAAACTGTACTGCTAATTGGTGGATTTGCTATTGGAGGAACCACAATCTTGGTATCTATTATGGCTACGTATGGTTTATCAATTTCTGCTAATATGTTAGAAGTTGCAATTACACAAGGTAAAAAAAGTTACTATGATGGAGATGGTTTTTGGGCAGGAGCAAATGATATTAATAATGCAATGTTTGCAAATTCAGGAAATATTTTGAAAGGGGAGAACGCCTCCTCCAAAAACATTGAAAAATGGTAAAGATTTTAAGTATTCAATTATAGACAATGACTCTAATCCAAATAAAACAGAATTCAAAATACTGAATTCATCTACATATAGCATTTCAGAATTAAGTGAAATGATTGATACAATAATGGAAGAAGAAAAAGATGGTAAATTAATAAACAAACGCAAGGTTTTAAATGAATTGAAATGGCATAAGGTTGCATATAATGTTGGATACAAACCTGACGAATCCGCCTCTGCAAATGTTTATTTTAACGCTGACGATGAAGGACATGGCTTTTTTTCTTGGGTTATGAATAATATTTATATTTAGGGGGGGATAACTTATGAAAATTATTGATCCATGGCAGCAAAAAAGTAAAACGTCCAAAATATGGGAATCCATATTATTGGGTTTGATTATAATAATTGTAATTATACCGATGTTGAGTGTAGGAGGACTATATTTACTTCTTTTCTTAATGTTTCAAGAAGTACCATACGAAGTACATCATCCAGCAATCTATTATGTTCAAGACAATTTTTTCCAACTTGGCGATAAGGTCTATTGTATTAATGATGGAAAGTGTATGGTTTTTGATGATAATAAAGAAACAAGAGAGATTGATTTAGAACATATTTCAAATGAATTTTATTTATCAAATGATATTTTATATATTTATTTAGATAATAATATCTACGCATATAATTCTAATTTTGAAGAGATTTCTTTATATGATATTGGCCCCATTTTTGGTAGAATTGGTAGACGTTTTATCGTTTTAGGAGATTATATATATTTTGAAGGGTATAATTATGATTTAAAAAAAGCTGAGATTTATAAATATTCAATGATAACACATACAAAAGAGCCATTAGATTGGGATGGTCAATACCCTGCAGAATTCATCTCTGAAGGAATATATTATGATGATGTTTTTCACAAATATGATGATAGTGTTCATTATTATGGTTACGATTCAAATGTGTTTTTTAATGAGGATTACAAAAGAATAGAACTGAATAAAGAAATAGATAAGATAGTCATTAATGATAAATCATTTAGTTTTGAATATCCTTTTGCGGTTGAAGAATTCGTATATCTAAATTCGGAATGTCTTGTTTTCTCAACTTATACTACATGCAAAGAAGATTGTAGTAACGATATAACCCCCTGTATAAGTCAATTAACGGATGTAAAGCTATGGAAATATGACATTAAAACTGAGCAACTATCCTTAATAAAACAATTTAATGATTATACAATCTTGATTTCCTTTG
>NZ_JAXFPY010000108.1:0-4592 GCF_034179385.1 Anaeroplasma sp. | reverse complement strand
CTATTAATTGTATCATATAAATCGCATGTTAAGTGAGCATCATATCCAAGTTTAGCAAAAACTACTACAATTCCTGTATCTTGACACATTGGAATCATCTCATCCCTAGCTAGACAGCTATTTTTAATAATATCGCTTAATATAGATTTAGATAATGAGTCTGATTCATCTTCTAAAGCCTGCTTAAGCTTATTAAATGTAAAATCATTTAATTTGCAAGCGGCCTCATTGATTGCTTTTACGACAGCCTCATGAATCTGGCTTGCATTTATTTCTTTCATATTCCCACCACCAATACTATAAATATTGTATCATAAAATTATTAAGTATAATAATAAATTATTAAAGTGAATTTATATAGAATATTAAATTTAAGCAATGATGCTATATTGTGGAGAGGGAGCTCGCACGTGGGTGATTTGAGAAAAAAACGAAGTAATTATCTATAATAATTAAATGGATTAGTGAATCTTAAGAAGATTCTTTTTTCTTTTCATGATTTTTCTTTATAAATCTTATTGTTTATTCCTAAAAATCCTGTTAAAGCGGCTACTATAATTTCTATGTAATTTATCTTAATGGTAAGAGAATGAGTTATGGTGTTAGTTAATAAAAAAGTTCTATATTGCAAATAATCTATTGTTGAACTTGTTGGTATCATTTGATACAATAAAGTTATCTTAAGGAGTTGGTAATTATGCTATTATATTCTACCAAACCTAATATGACTATATCCCGTAAGGCTTAAAGCTTTACGGGAATTTTTTTTGGAGAAAAGAGTAATAAAAAATATGAATAAAACAAAAGAAATAACAATTATTGAGAAAGATTATTTTACTGATCTAAATAAAATCAAAGAAACTATTAAAACTAATCAAGCTAAAGCAATGGTAGTTGTTAATAGTGCTATGATAATGACTTATTATGAAATAGGTACTATCATTAATCAAAGAAAAGTATGGGGAAATAAATATATTGAAAATTTAGCTAATGATTTAAGTGAGTATGGTAATAGTTATTCATTTAGAAATTTAAAATATATGAGTCAATTTTCAAAAGAATTTTCTGAGAGTGAAATTAGGCAACAGCCTGTTGCCCAAATTCCATGGGGAACATTAATAACAGTTATTATACCAAAATCAAAATCACATGAAGAAATGATATGGTATATTAAAGAGACTCATAAAAACGGTTGGTCAAGAAGCATGGTACTAAATCAAATAGCTATGAAAGCCTATGAATAAGCTTAATAAATCCTACAACTACTGAAGTAATTCCTTCTAAGGATTTAACTAATGAATTATTTAAGGATACCTATGTGTTTGATTTTTTAGATAAAGAAAAAATAAAAACTGAGAAAGAACTAAAAAATCAAATGATAGATAATATTATTAAGTTTTTACAAGAATTAGGTCCTGGTTTCACCTTAGCAGGTAAGGAATATAAATTAACAACTCCTACAGGTAAAGATTTCTATATTGATTTATTGATGTATCATACAAATCTACATATTATTATCCTCTGTTAATACACATGCACAATAACCTAAGGCTGGTTGGTAACAATATATTGTTAATGTTTTACCAATTTCAGGACTATAATCTCGAATTGTGCGTTTTACGCCATTTAATGCCACATCAGCATAGGCTACAAGCCATTTTTTATCACCATTTTTGAAAACCTCATAAAATGAGTGATTTACCATATCCTTAACAGTTACACCTTCTAAAACTTCCATTTGTTTATTACAATAGCGGAAGATAAAGTCTAAACCATGACCATTTTCATCAAATACGAGTTCGATAATACAATATGCTAGTTGCATTTCGTCTAAAATACTACATTTATCAAGGAATGCTTCTGGAACTCTTGGTTGTTCCTTTTTCATTGGTTTTGGAATAACGTAAGTATTGTTTCGTTGTAGATTGGTTCTAAGGTTTTTATGCTCACTTAAAAATCTTTTTCGACCTTGGAATGTTTTACCATCTATCATAGTGTAAATTCCATCATCACTAATGGATAGAATTGCACTTATCCTTACAATAGTACCTCTACGCACTTTTACAAATTCATCCATGGGTAAATATGCCTCAATTTCATGTAGCAGCATACTACATGAATATTCCTCAGTAGTATCCATGCGAATAATAATGCTTTTATCCTTACAATATAGGTATATTATATGTTCAACCTCAATATTATGTTTTTTGAAATAGCGTTCAATATTTTTCATGATTGTAGCTCCTTGCATTTAAAAATATACATATATTATAGTCTATAACACGATGAAATACAATAAAATCCGATAAAATACAATTAGCTTTGTATTTAATTTGATAAAAAATCTATTATTGTATTTTTTCATGAAATTCGTTTGACAAAATACGTGATATTTTGTTGAATATAGCTTATTGAAATGATATAATTTGAGAGAAAATTTTAAATAATTTATTAGGGTTATATGTTATTGTATAACAGTATCAAATTCACTAGGAGGTACAAAATGAAAACAAAAAAAATATTCATGTTCATTAGTGTTTCGATTTTAGGATTATTTGCTTTTACATCTTGTAAAGGGCATACTCATGAATTTGAGTCAAACTATTCTAAAGATGCAAATGCACACTGGCAAAAGGCTATATGTGAGCATACGGATGAAAAACAAAATTATGGCAGCCATACATATGGTGAATTTGTAGTAACAAAGGAAGCAACACATGAAGAAGATGGTAGTAAGAAACAAGCATGTAGCGTATGTGGTTATGAAAATATTGTGGTAATTAAAGCTTTAGGACATAGTTTTTCTAATGATTGGGAAAATGATTCTACAAATCACTGGCATGAGTGTAGCTGTGGAGATAAAAAAGATAATGCATCTCACACATATGGTGAATTTGTGGTGACTAAGGATGCAACACATACAGAAAGTGGAAGTAAGAAACAAGTATGTAGTGTATGTGGCTATGAAAATGTAGTAACAATACCAGCCTTAGGCCATAGTTATGGAACACCTTCATGGGCATGGGATGGATATGAGAGTGCAACTGCAACATTCCCATGTGAAAATGATACTTCACACAAAGAAGAGGTTTCTGCAACTATAACAAGTAAAGTTACAACAGAAGCAACATGTGAAGAAACTGGTATCAGAACATATACAGCAACCGTAATATTTGGTGAAAATACATATACAGATACGAATACAGAAGTAATTCAAGCAACAGGACATACATATGGCGATTTCATTTTTGCTAATGCACCAACATGTGAAAATGATGGAAATGTAGCACATTATCAATGTAGTAAATGTGAAAAATATTTTAATACAAAAAAAGAGGAAATTGATTCCATTGTAATTAAAGCAACAGGACATACTGAGGTAATAGATGCAGCAGTTAGTGCTACATGTGAGTCAAAGGGAAAAACAGAAGGCAAGCATTGTAGCGTATGTAATAAAGTATTAGTAGCACAACAGGAAACAGAAAAATTAGGACATTTTATAGAAAAGGGAATATGCTCTGTTTGCGGATACGTTGAACCAAGCTTAGGATTAGATTTTAAATTATTAGAAGATGGTACTTATGAAATCGTTGGTTTAGGATCATGTGTTAAATATAATGTTCTTAATATACCTGACAAATATAATGGTATTTTGGTTACAAGTATAGGCGAAGATGCATTTTTAGGTAGCTATTTTGATGATATAATAATGCCTAAAACGATCAAAAAAATTAAGGCTGATGCGTTTGATAATGCTTTTAAAAATGTTTATTACAATGGAACTATAGAGGAATGGTGTAACATAACATTTGATGAATATACATCGAATCCAAAGTTTTATGCAGACAATTTCTATATTTTAGATAAAAATGGAACTGTAGAATATAATAATACTAAATTTGGTTTATTAACTGAAGTTATAATACCTAATACAATAACTAAAATTAAAGCGCATTCCTTTAATAGCTTTACTAGTATAACAAGTATAGAAATCCCAAGTAGTGTAACAAGTATAGAAAATGATGCCTTCGTAGGATGTACTAGCCTAACAAGTATAGAAATCCCAGCAAGTGTAGAAAGCATAGGAGACTCTGCCTTCTATGGTTGTAATAGATTAGTAGAAGTGGTTAATAAATCAGCATTAGAAATTGAAAAAGGCGCTACTTCTAATGGTGAAATTGGATGTTACGCATTACAAATAATAACAGATAGAAAAGATTCAAAATTGAAAACGGATAATGATTTTGTATTATATGAAGAATCAGAAGCTTCTACATTATTAATTCGTTATAATGGCAATGCTTTAGATATAGTAGTGCCAGCAAAAGTTACTTCTATTAGAAGTTATGCCTTCTATTATTGTAAAAATCTAAGAAGTATAACATTTCAAGAAGGAAGTAAGTTAACAAGTATTGACTCATATGCCTTCTATGATTGTAGGAACTTAACAAGTATAGAAATCCCAGCAAGTGTAGAAAGTATAGGAGACGCTGCCTTCGGATACTGTATCAACCTAACAAGCATAGAAATCCCAACAAGTGTAACAAGTATAGGAAACTATGCCTTTGAAAATTGTAGCAACCTAAGAAGTA
>NZ_JAXFPY010000023.1:0-21760 GCF_034179385.1 Anaeroplasma sp. | reverse complement strand
CCAAGCTGCTAGGCAAAAGTGATGTTTAGCCTTCAGTTTTTTTAATTTCTATAAAACTTCTCAAAAACGAAAGATACTTCTAAAAAAACTTTAGCTGTTTTTGTTATTATTTTGTCCTTATATATGACAATATACGACACTATATTTACGACATAATTCTTGACGTATATTATTAATTTTGCAATAATTAGTATAAGTGAGGTGGATTCTTGTGGAAAATAATGAAGGCGTTAATTTATTGATGGTAGAATATGAAGAAAATGTAAATGTCGTCGCTAAGATTAATACTGAGCTTTGTAAGATGTATGGTCTTGAGCATTATTTAACAGAATTTTCTTCCAATTTAATAACCGCATTAAATCAATATAAAAGATTTGTTCTTCTTATGAATGAAAGAAAAAAATTCGTTGAAGGCTTATTAGATTTTTCTAATGCTTGTATTGAATTCTTTGAAAAAAATAAGGATGTAAATAAATCTAGTCATGATGCTATTGTTGAAAAGATGAACAATTTAATTAAAACGATGAATGTAATTAATGATCAAATCAACAATAATTTCCAAGACTCCGTAAAGGACTATTTAAAATAATGAAATATGTAATCAGAATAAAGGCAGTATCCGAATGTATGAGAATAAGAAGAGCTGCCTTATGTTATCTTAAACTAGAAAATCATACCTATGATATCCATAGGGAAATACATCCATTAAAGAAATTTAAATCCATACAAATTATAGATTCTAATATTATTGTGGATGGATATAGGGAAGAACTTAAAATTGGAGAAGAGGTATATTTTTACAAAACGAATATCGTAGATAATGGTATGGAAGCTACATCGGAAGAATTGGTCTTAGGTGCTATGATTATACCTATAGATAGGAGTATGGAAGATAATTATTTAAATATAATAGAAAAGAATGAGTCAATAGACGAGTGGAAGGGTGAGGCATTCTATTTACTTGGTATGATGTATGAATATGATTATAAGGATGATGATCGCGCTTCTTTGTGGTATTTAAAGGCAAAGGAATCAGGCTTTAATTTTGGTTTGTTCAATATGGATAATATAAGTTAAGGGAGGATATATGAAAAACTATCACAGCTTTAATTTTTTAAAGAATATTTATTTTGTAAGAACTGGTGGAAGTATAGAAGAGGAAGTGGCAGCACATTTAATTAAAGAGGAAATAGAAAGATTGGGTGGTGCTGCAAATATAGAAGAATTTTTGGTTGATGCGGCGAACATTAAAGAAGAAAAACTCGTATTTGATGGCAAGTATGAAATCGAATGTAAGGGCTCTGGCTATAGTGGAAATACTAAAATAGAGGGCGTTACAGGGGATCTAGTCTCTATTTCTTCCATAGAAGAATTAAAAATGACGAATTTATGTAATAAAATCATTTTAACACCAGGAAAAAGAGTTCAATATCAAGCCTATATGAAGGCTATAAAGGAAAAAGCGTTAGGTTTTATCACAACTACAGGAGATGTATATAAAAATAATAAGGATGTCGATTTAGATCCTTATTTAAATCGAGAGCCTTATTATAAGGAAGGCTATATTCCAACAGTAATGATAAGAATGAAGGATGCTGAAAGAATATTAGAAAGAGGCTATAAAACGGCAAATTTAACCTTAATTTCAGAGGATTTCAAAAGAAATTCTAGAAATGTAGTAGCTGAAATTAAGGGTGAAATAGAAGATGAGATTATTACATTTACAGCACATTATGATAGTGTTGCCTATTCTAAGGGAGCATATGATAATGCCACAGGTGTAATTACATTATTACAATTACATGAATATTATATGAGAAATAAGCCGAAAAGGACTTTGAGGTTTATTTGGTGTGGTAGTGAAGAAATGGGCCTACTTGGAAGTAAGGCCTATGTAAATAGCCACGAGGATGAGCTTGAAAAAATAGTATTAAATATTAATGTAGATATGGTTGCGGTAACTCTAGGCTATGATATAGCCTGTGTTACAGGTGATGTAAGCATTATTCATAATATAGAATATACATCTAAGGAATTAGGCTTCCCTATTCATGTATACCAGGGAGTGTATTCCTCAGATTCAACTCCTTTTGCAGATAAGGGAATTCCATCGATTTCCTTTGCAAGACTTGCTAAGCAGGGTGGGGCTACGATTCATTCCCATAATGATGTGATAGAAAGATTGAGTGAGCCAAATTATATTAAGACCTATACTTTCATTATAAATTTATCTGAAAGATGGATAAATGCGGCATATTTTCCGATTGAAAGAAAAATTCCTGAGAATATGAAGGATGAATTAGACTATTATTTACTTAGAAAAATAAGGCCAGAAAAGAAATATTAAGAAGGAAAGAATATAGTCACGTAGGAATAGTGCATAAGCATGATGTCTTTGTTACCAAATTGTGGCTCTACACAAAATGAATTTTGAATGCTTAATGTGGGTTATACCATTAAGCTTTTCTTTTTCTCTTTACAAATTTAAAATTACTTATATAATTTAAATGCTTAAGTAAGAACGAGGTAGAATTATGAAAAGTATTATTTTAAAAAGTCAATCTCCAAGAAGAAAAGAACTATTATCGAAAATGGGATATGAATTTACAGTTAAGGTTTATGATTGCGATGAGACAATGGATAAAAATAAAACTCCATTTGAAAATGTAAAGAATCTTGGATTAAAAAAGGCATCTATTAACAAAGAAGAGGATTATGGTGCTATTCTAATTGGCTGTGATACCATTGTTGTCTTAGATGGAAAAATCTATGGAAAGCCAAAAAATGAGCTTGATGCATACCATATGCTAAAGGCATTATCTGGCAAGAAGCATGAGGTAATGAGTGGACTTGCGGTTATATATAAGGATTATGTATATAATCTAACAGAGGTTTCGGAGGTATATTTTAAAGACTTAAGCGATAAAGAGATTTATGATTATATTGCTACTAAGGAATGCTTTGGCAAGGCTGGTGCCTATGCCATTCAGGGCTTAGGTAGAAATTTAATTGATCATTATGAGGGCTCATTAAATAATATTATTGGACTTCCAACGGAACAGCTTGAAAAGATTATAGGTGAAATTAATGGAATGGAAGATTAGAGATATTGTAATACCAAATCAATTAGTCTTAGCTCCTATGGCAGGAAATACAAATGAGGCCTTCCGCATCATTTGTAAGGAAATGGGCTGTGGGCTTGTGATGGCAGAAATGGTATCGGATAAGGCTATTGGCTTTAAAAATGTAAAAACAATAAAAATGACAAAGGTAAATCCTATAGAACATCCAATATCTATGCAAATCTTTGGGGCGGATATAGAATCCTTAGTCAATGCTGCGAAATTTATCGATTTAAAGAGTGACGCAGACATTATTGATATTAATATGGGATGTCCTGTAAATAAGGTGGCTAAGAAGAGTGGTGCTGGTGCATCCTTGCTTCAAGACCCCAATAAGGTCTATGAAATTGTAAAATCTGTAGTAGAGGCAGTATCTAAGCCAGTTACGGTTAAAATTAGACTTGGCTGGGATAGTGATCACATTAATTGCGTTTTAATTGCAAAGCTATGTGAAAAGGCAGGTGCCTCTGCAATTACCATTCACGCAAGAACGAGAGCCCAAATGTATTCTGGCAAGGCGGATTGGGAATGGATTAAAAAGGTCAAAGAGGCAGTATCTATTCCTGTAGTTGGTAATGGAGATATTGTAGATATTGCATCTGCAAAGAAAATGCTTGAATATACCGGATGCGATGCGATCGCTATCGCAAGAGGAGCCTTAGGTAATCCTTTCCTATTTAGAGAAATAAAGGCTGCATTAGATGGAAATGATATTCCGCCAAGACCAACCCATGAGGAATTATATGATACAATCGTAAAGCATTATCATTTATTATTAGAGCTTAAGGGAGAGCATCTTGCGATGCTTGAAATGAGAAGCCATGTGGCTTGGTATTTAAAAGGGATGCCAGGGTCTAGTAAGATAAAGGATGAATGTAATCATCATACAAATTTTGATGAGGTATTAGCTATATTAAGAGATTATTTAAATGTTCAAGAATAAGAGGATTGACGGAAAACAAGTCAATCTTTTTTTGTTTTAAAACACCATACGAAAATTTTCGTAAAACTTTCAAAAAATTTTCAATTTCTTTCATGTTGTATTGCTTTAAAAATGTGGTATCATTGAATTGTGATAGGCTCACTATCACATTGATAGAACGACTTCGAAAATTGAGATTGTTATAAAAAAAGGGGATGATGAAAATGAATAAAATGAAGGATAAAGCAAAGGAATTCATCATTGATGAGGCTTGCAAAATGTTCCTTAAGAATTCCATTGCAAAGGTTACGATGAGTGACATTGCAAAGGAAGTAGGAGTAGGAGATGCAACAATGTATCGCTACTTTGGCTCAAAACAAAAAATCATTATGGGAGTTGCAGTCAAGCTTGCAAAAGAGGTTTATGAAAAATATACCAAAAATGATGAAAATAAAACAGGTTTTGAAAGAATAAAAGATTTCTATTATACATATCTTGATGTATTTAAGACCAATAATTCCTATTTTTCTTTTATTAGAGAATTCGATGCATTCTTCTTAACAGAAGCTAAGGAAAAGATTGATTATGAATATGAAATTGATCTATTCAAGAATAAATATATAGAAGCATATGTTTGGGGTGTGCAGGATGGTACAGTAAAAAGAATAGATAATGTTGAATTATTCTACTATTCTACAACACACGCTTTATTAAATCTTTGCAAGACTTTATCTTATAGTGGTGTATTAGTTAGCCAAGATGAGAAAACCTCGAAAGAGGATGAAATTAAGGCATTAATCGACATTATTCTTTATCGACTAAGTAATAAATAAAAAAAGGAGAACAAAAATGAGAGAAATAAAAAGACCTTCCAAAAAAGAGATGTGGTTTTACGCATTAGGCCAATTAGGTTGGTCAATTTTAGGTGGATTAGTATCAAATCTATTAGTTAATTATTATTTACCAGATTCAACAGGTGGAGGAATTAGAACATTCATTCCGCAAACAGCTATTTTTTTGGGATTAACCATTATTGGTTTAATTACTGCATTCGGTAGAGTATTTGATGCGGTTACAGACCCAATTATTGCGAATTTCTCGGATAACTGTAAAGCAAAGAAAGGAAAGAGAATTCCATTCTTAAGATGGGCAGCATTACCATTTGCTGTTGTTACTGTATTAGTATTCTGTGCAACATTCAGCAATGAAGGATTAAATGTTGCGTGGTTATCCATTTTCTTAATGCTATTCTATTTAGGAATGACTGCTTATTGTACACCATTTAATGCTTTATTACCTGTTTTAGGTCATCAGCAAGAGGATAGAATGAATCTTTCCACTTATATTTCATTGACTTATATTGTTGGTACGGGTGTTGCTTTTGGCGCTAACATTATTTGGACAAAATTAGCAGAAATTACCGGTATGGATTATTATTTAGCTGCTAAATTAGTCATTGGTGCTGAGGCAGCAATCGCATTAATTTGCATGTGGATTCCTGCATTTGGTATTAAAGAAACAGATTACAATATTGAGCAAAATCAGAATGATAATGCATTTAAGGCATTGGGTAAAACATTCAAGAATAAGCACTTTAGATTATTTGTTATTTCTGATATTTTATATTGGATTGGTATTACTATTTTTAATACCGGGTTCTTATATTATGTTTCTAATTTATTAGATTGCTACGATTGGTATATGTTATTATTCATTTTTATGACTTTAGTGACATTTGTATGCTATATTCCAGCAAACATTTTAACAAAGAAATTTGGAAAGAAAAGAATGGTAATTGCAGGATTTATTGCATTCGCTGTAGCATTTGGTGTTTGTGCACTTGCAGGAAAGATTTCATTTATTCCTAATTTGGTATACGGATTCATTATTTGTGTATTTGTAGGTGTTCCTCTTGCTATCTTAGGTGTAGTTCCACAGGCAATCGTTGCGGATATTGCAGAGCAGGATTATATTAAGACAGGTGAAAACCATGATGGTATGTTCTATGCTGCTCGAACATTCGCATTTAAGCTTGGTCAGGGTCTTGCCATGATCATCTTTACATCGCTTGCCGTTGTTGGTCAGTATGAAACAACGAATGCTAGAAATGAAGTGGTTACCATGAATACAGGCTTAGGCTACAGAATTTCATTAATTGTTGCATTAGTATTCTCCCTCTTAGCAGCAGTAGTTATCCTATTCTACAAAGAGAAGGATGTTATGAAGACTATTGAGGAAGCGCACTTATTAGAGGGCACTTCTATAGATAGTGCAAAAATTGAAGAAGCAAAAGCTGTATCTTCAACAAAAGAGCCTGCTATAGAGGTAGCTCAAGAAGAAGATACAATTCAAGAAGAAGAATAGTTATAATAAAGGGTAGAAATCTGTAAAGAGATTTAAAAATTAAAAGGGGTAAAAATATATGAAATTAACATATTCTATAAAAGGAGTTCTCTTTCAAACCGACGTATCGAATGATGTTGTTGAAATCCATGTAGCTACTAAGAAAAATAGAACTACAGTTGTATTAAAAGCTAAAAAAGATATTAAAATTGAATCTGCGGAAATTAAAGAGTCATATACATATGATCCAGAAGATTTAATCTTTGTTAATGGCTATCAATCATGGACAGACACAAAGGAATTTACTGTAAAAGAGAATTTAAAAAATATTTATAAGATGCCAAAGTTCTTAGTAAATATGTTCTCTTTTGATAAATATGGTGATGCTCATATCAAAAAATACCGCAAGGGTGTATTACATGGATTTGATTATTCCTATATTCGCGGTAAAAAGCCACTATTTATTGGTACATACAATTCCAAAAATGCTTATTTAATTATTAACCATGAAGTAAAGAACAATCAAATTGTTTTAGAAGCAGATTGTAAAATCTCTTTAAATCAGGATGAGGAATTTACCATCTTTGATTATGCAATGGTTTATGGAGATTTAGATACAACATTAAACGCATTCTTCCCTAAAAAGATGAAGGAGAAGAATATCTTTGGATATACCTCTTGGTATAATCATTACCAAAATATTACAGAATCCATTATTTTAGATAATCTTTTAAATATTGACTCGAGATTTGATTTATTCCAAATTGATGATGGCTACGAGCAATATGTTGGAGACTGGCTAAAGGTGGATAAGGTAAAATTCCCGAATGGACTTGATGGAATTTGTAAGCAAATTCTATCTAAGAACGTTACTGCAGGTATTTGGCTTGCACCATTTGTTGCAGAGGAAAAGAGTGATTTATTTAAGGAACATCCCAATTGGTTCTATAAGGATAAGGATGGTAATCCTGTAAAATGTGGATCCAACTGGAGTGGATTCTATGTATTAGATATTTATAATGAGGAAGCAAAGGCTTATATTGTAGAATGCTTAAATCATTATAAGGAAATGGGCTTTAGATTCTTTAAGCTAGATTTCTTATATTCTGTTGGAATGATGGAAAGAGAGGATAAGACTAGAGCTCAAATTACTGAGGATGCATATAATATTATTGTAGATACATTAAAGGATTGCCAGGTTTTAGGTTGTGGTGCAATCCTATCGAATTCTGCAGGTAAGTTTACTTATTTAAGAATCGGACCAGATGTATCCTTAATCTTCGATGATGTTTGGTTTATGAAATTCTTCCATAGAGAAAGAATTTCTACTAAGGTAACAATACAAAATACAATCTATAGATCTATTTTTGCAAGAAGCCTATTCTTAAATGATCCAGATGTATTCCTATTAAGAGATGATAATATTAGCCTATCTTTAGAACAAAGAGAGGCTCTAGCTACAATAAATGCATTATTCGGTAATGTATTAATGACATCAGATAATCTAAGAGATTATGATGACAGAAAAAAGGAAGTATTAAATCGAATTTTACATATCTATCATGATGCAACAAATAGAAGATATAGTAGAAATGGAGATTTCATTCATATTTCTTATATGCTCGATGGTGAGGAGATAAATAAGGTATATGATACAAAACGAGGGGTTTTCAATGACTGATAAGACAAGTGTAATTTTTGGCAATTCAATGGATAAAAAAACAATCAAAAAGGCCATAAAATCAAAAAATAAATATCTAAAAAAATATGGTGATGATTCAAATAAGGATTATAAGCTAGGATTTGAACCAATTCCTACATTAGATTATATGGGATGTCAAAATCTTGTATTTAAGGATAAGGTAGAGGATTTAGGCGAAAAGCCATTAATCGTTGGAAATATCCGTATGGGCTTTGGTCACTATAGAATTTCTATTGCGATGGCATCCTGCGCAAAAGCACTAGGCTTTACACCCTATTGGTTAAATTTAGCTGGCTTTGATGCAACAGGCTCTAAGATGATTCAAGAACAAAATGCCCTATATTCTATGGCATCTCGTCTATCTCAAAAATCTCATTTATTTAATCATTTCTTCTGGGAACCATTAAATAGTGAGGGCTTCCGTCAGATCACATATAATGCAAAGGACCAAAAGAATTCTGAATTATTAGCTCCAATTCTAAAGAGTCTTCCAAAGGATACTCCATATATTGCAACACATGTATGGCCAAGTCAGGCTGCCATTCATGCAGGTATGACGCATGTTGTAAATGCAATTCCAGATAACTGGCCTATGGCCCTCCATTTATCTGAAGGTGCTATTCATACTGTGCAAACTCCATTTGCATATTTTGGCTACAAAATGATGAATGGATTTGCTAAAACTCCACTTAAGGGAATTCCAGAGGGTGAAATCCAAATGGTTGGAAGATATATTGACCATGAGCTTTTAGTTCATCTAGAAGAGGATAATCAAAAGAGAATTGAAAGAGTAACTAAGGGTGGTCCTGTAAGAATCCTACTTACGGTAGGTGGGGCTGGTGCTGGCTTTACTATGTTCTTATCTATGGTTGAACATTTAATCCCTTATGTTAAGAAAGATAAGGTTGCATTATTCATTAATTTTGGTGATCACCAGGATGTATATGAAAAGATGCAAAAGAAGATGAATGTAGAGGATAAGACTTATTTCAATAAATATAATGAATTCAAGGAATTTGTTAAGACCTTAAGAGGTGAGGATACACATGGCGTATATGCCATCTGCAATAATGATATTTTTGAGGCAGTTTACGCAACAAATTTATTAATGCCTGAATGTGATATTTTAGTAACTAAGCCTAGTGAGCTTTCATATTACCCAATTCCAAAGGTATTCATGAGACATATTGGTGGACATGAGGTATATGGTGCAGTGAACTCAAGTGAGCTTGGTGATGGTACTTTCGAGTGCCCAACAAAAAATACAGTAAATGCTATGCTTGATCGCTTACTTTCGGATAGCGAATTATTCGTTCATATGTGTAAACGTATTGACGAACTAAAGAAAACCGGTTATTATGATGGTGCATATAAGTGTGTTAAGCTTGCAGCTGGTATAAAGGAATAAAAATGAATTACCTGGTATAATGCCTAGGTATATCCAAATAAGGAAAGGTGAAAATTGTGATTTATTCTTATATTAATGGTTTAGTGAATTATGCAGTAGAAAAGGGTTTAATTGATGAATGTGATTCTATTTATGCAAGAAATAGAGTTCTAGCATTATTAAAGCTTGATGATTATAAGGAAGAGGATGTCTTAAAGGTAGAGCTATGTGAGCTATTAAAGGGCTTATGTGATTATGCAGTAGAAAAGGGTTTGATCAATGATTCTATTACGGAGCGTGATATCTTTGATACAGAGATAATGGCTATATTCACAGATAGACCATCTACTTTAATAAAGAAATATAATGAGCTGTATAAAAAGGATCCGGTACTTGCAACCGATTGGTATTATAATTTCTCTTGTAATACAAATTACATTAGAAAAGATAGAATTGCTAAGGATGTAAAATGGAAGACAGAAACAGAATATGGTACATTAGATATTACAATTAATCTATCAAAGCCTGAAAAGGATCCTAAGGCTATTGCAGCCATGAGAAATGCTAAGGTAAGCCAATACCCTCTATGTCAATTATGTAAGGAAAATGAAGGCTACTTAGGTAGATTAAATCATCCTGCAAGAGGAAACCATAGAATTATTCCACTTTCTATGGAAGGAGAAGATTTCTATTTACAATATTCTCCTTATGTATATTACAATGAGCATTGTATTGTATTTAATAAAATACATAAGCCAATGATTATTGATAAGCCAACATTAAGAAAGCTTTTATCCTTTGTAGATTACTTGCCACATTACTTTGTAGGCTCTAACGCAGACTTACCTATTGTTGGTGGTTCTATTTTAGCTCACGAGCATTTCCAAGGTGGACATAACCATTTCGCAATGGAGGATGCAAAGCCAATTTATGAATTTACTGTAAAGGGATATCCGAATAGTAAGCTTGCGATTGTAAAGTGGCCACTATCTGTAATAAGAGTTTATTCGAATAATAAGGATGAGGCTGCAAATTTAGGTGAGCATATCCTAAATACATGGATGAATTATTCCGATGAAGAAGTATCTATTTATGCTTATACAGATGGCATAAGGCATAATACAATTACTCCAATTGTACGTAAAAAGAATGGCTTATATGAAATGGACTTAGTATTAAGAAATAATCTTACTACAGAGGAATATCCTTTAGGATTATTCCATCCACATCCAGAATACCATAATATAAAGAAGGAAAACATTGGATTAATTGAGGTCATGGGCCTTGCAATCTTACCTGCAAGATTAAAGAAAGAAATCCAATTGGTAGAAGAAATACTACTTGGTAATAAAGATATTACAGAGGAAACAGAAAAGCATAGAGCCTGGATTGATTCTTTAAAGAAGAAATATACATTTACAAAAGAAAATGTAGATTCTATCGTCAAAGAAGAAATTGGTAAAACCTTCGGTAAGATACTAGAAAATGCCGGTGTTTATAAAATGACAGATGAAGGCATTGATCATTTCATTAAATTTACAAAAGCACTTTAAAATACGATTCCTTGAGTGCCTATAAAGGTATGTACTCTTTATTATTTCATCGACCGCACAAAATAGTTTTTTAAAAGTTTTAAAGCTAAAGCATGAATGCGCTTTGGCTTTTTCCTTTTACAAACATTTAAAAAAATGGTATATTATAATTCAGGTGAGATTATTATGAGGTTTTCTAATTTAATGGATACCTTTAGTGAGGGTATTTTTGCAAATTTAAATAATAAAAAGCTTGCGCTTGAGGCAAAAGGGAAAAAGGTCTATGACCTATTTGTTGGTACACCTGATTTTAAGCCAGACGATTCTATCTTATCCGCAATGAAGAAGGCATTAGAGGATCCCAATAATATAAAATATTCTTTACATGATATGGACATTTTAAAGGATAGATTCATTAAGCATTATAAGGATAGATTTCAAGTTTCCTTAAACAAAAATCAAATTATGACGGTAAATGGTACACAAGAGGGTATGTGCCATATTGGAATGCTTCTAGCAAACCCAGGGGAGTATTGCTTACTTCCTGACCCTGGGTATGTCGCATTTACTGCCTCAGCTAAATTTGCACGATTAAATATTATTACCTACCCTTTGCTTGAAGAAAATGATTTTATGCCAAGGCTAGATTTATTAGATCCAAGTATATTAAAAAAGATAAAATATGTCATAATATCATACCCATCAAATCCAACAGGTGGAGTTATCAATAAGGAAAGATATATTGAGATTATCGAATTAGCAAGAAAATATGGATTTATTATCGTAAACGATAATGCATATTCTGATATTATCTTTGATCAGAATGAATCTTTTTCCTTTTTATCCTTACCTCATGCATTTGAGGTGGGCTGTGAATTTTATTCCCTATCGAAATCCTATAATACTACAGGAGCGAGAATTTCCTTTTTCCTAGGAAGTGAAGAGATTGTATCTAAATTTAATACCTTAAGAAGTCAATATGATTTTGGTATGTTTTATCCAATACAATATGCAGCTATTCAAGCATTAGATGTAGATAAGAATATTATTGAAGCCCAAAGAAAAGAATATGAATTAAGAAGAAACACTTTATGTGATGGCCTATCTTCCATAGGATGGAAGGTAAATAGAAGTAAGGGCACAATGTTTGTGTTTGCAAAGATTCCAGATAAATACGCAGATTCCCTAGAGTTTGCAGAAGATTTATTAGAAAAGACAGGCGTCCTTTGTACCCCAGGGTCTGCCTTTGGCACTTTAGGTAAGAAATATGTTCGTTTTGCGCTTGTAAAGCCTGTAGAAGAATTGCAGGAAATCATTCGCATTATTGATGAATCCGGTATTTTAAAATAAATAGAAGGAAGTGATATATTGAACAAATATATGTTTGTTGCAATTGAAGAGGCTAGATATGGTATCCACCATGGACATGGCGGTCCCTTTGGGGCAGTTATTGTAAAGAATGGAGAAATTGTTGGCCGTGGCCACAATCAGGTAATCTTAAATAATGATCCTACCTGTCATGGTGAGATGATGGCGATTCATGATGCTTGTAAAAGATTAGGCACATTTGATTTATCTGGTTGTGAAATTTATACAACTGGAGAGCCATGCCCTATGTGTATGGGGGCTATTTTATGGGCAAACCTCGATAAGGTATATTTTGGATGTAATGTTATAGACACAGAGGATATTGGCTTTAGAGACAATAAATTCTATAACCGAACAGAAGAAGAAAGGCAGCAATTTTCCATTTGCCTTGATCGAGAGGAATGCCTAAAGCTTTATGAGGAATATAAGTCTATAGAAGATAAGAAGGGATATTAAAATGAAAAAGCTCTTTGTTAACCATTGGAAAGAATTAGCAATTATTTGTGCATATATAATCGTTGGATGCTTAGTCTATGGTGTTTGGTTTAATCATCTATGGCATAAGTGGTACATTAATTTAATTACTGTTTTTGTGATTATCGCAATTGGAGTGGTTATTGGTTTTTTCTACATTCGAGGAATGGATAAGGAAAAGCATGAAAAAGAAAATATAATTGAAGAAAATGGTAGTGCAGAAAATAATGTATCACCATTAGAAAAAGGGGAATAAAATGGAAGAGGTTATATTAAAAGCAGAAGGAATCGTTAAAACCTATAACGGCAATAGGGTATTAGACGATTTAAGTATGACCATAAATCGAGGCGACATTTATGGCTTTGTTGGTGAAAATGGTAGTGGTAAAACCACAGTAATTCGAGTTGTAACGGGATTAATTAAATTTGAAGCAGGTAGTTATCAATTATTTGGTATAGATTCTAAAAATCCTGAAGTTTTAGAGGCTAGAAAAAAGATTAGTGCGATCGTTGAATCTCCATCTATTTATACAAATATGAACGCTAAAGACAATCTACGCATGCAGTCTATGATTCTAGGAATTCAGGATGAAGGAAGAATTCAGTGGGCCTTAGATATTGTTGGCTTAAGGGATTTATACGAAAGCAATAAGCTTGCAGGCAATTTCTCTTTAGGTATGAGACAGCGCCTTGGTATTGCGATGGCGCTTTTATCTCAAGCAGAATTCTTAATTTTAGATGAGCCATTAAATGGTTTAGATCCAGAAGGTATTGTTGAGGTAAGAAATCTAATTTTAAAATTAAACAAGGAATTTGGAATAACATTTTTAATTTCTTCTCATATCCTAACGGAATTATCCTTAGTTGCTACAAAATATGGAATTATTTCAAAAGGCCACCTTATTAAAGAAATAACAGAAGAAGAATTAAAGAATCAATGTGAAAAGTATATTAAAATTGAAACGACGGATAAAAAGGCGATTTATGATGCCTTACTATCTCTTGTAGATAAAGAAAACATTAAAGAATTTAACAATGGATATATCATTCCTGGGGATATTGAATATTCAAGTGTTTTATCTCATTTACAGGGATTACCTATTACAGCAATCAACACAGAAACTACCTCCATTGAGGATTATTATTTGAGAATTATTAAGGGAGGTAGAGAAAATGCTTAATTTATTAAAGGCGGATTTTTTCCGTGTTATAAAAGATAAGATGTTTATGATTTTATCTATCATTTGTGTTGCAATTTCTGTTGTTATACCTATAGCAATATTTGGTTTATTCTCTTTAGTTACAGAGGGCAGTGTACCCTTAAGAGATAGCTATTCCGCATTAGAAGTTACAGATTCTATTGCAAGTCCTTTTTCTACTTTTGGTTTAATTCTCATTGTCTTTTTACTTGTTTTATTAGGAAAAGATAATAACACCTTAAGAAATAAGGTCATTGTTGGTAAATCTAGAAGTGAAATCTATTTTTCTAACACATTATTAACATTACTTCTTTATTTAGGATTTATGCTTGTTCATTTAATCATAACCTTTGTCGTTTCCTTGATATTCTTTAAATCAGGCATAGATAGAGCAAATATAGGAGATTTCATTGTTGGTGTTTTGTTAAAAATATTAGGATTTGCAACTGTAGCTAGCTCTATTATTTTCTTTGCATCCGCATTTCATAATGTAGCTCCTGGTATTATTTTTTCGATATTGCTAGGTAATTTGTTTTATGTTGCTGGTACAATTGCAACAAGCTTTATATATCCAGAAATGGCAGAAAGCACAATGAACACAATTAAAATTCTTACTTATGTAGATTATCCATATTCTATTGGATTAACATTAACTGCGGTTTCACAGGGCGCAATATATTTAGTGCCATATTTGACATCGACAGTAGCTTTTAGTGCTTTATTTATTGGTTTTGGTTATTTAATTTTCAAATACAAAGATTTAAAATAAGAAAGGGACTCCTGCAGGGAGTCTTTTCTTTTCGAATTATTGAAATTTTAAAGCAATGTGATATAATTACACTAGTTTATCTAAAACATATGTTTTAGAGAAAAGAGGAGAAATATGTTAGATATTAAATTTGTTAGAGAAAATCCTGAAGTTGTAAAAGAAAACATTAAGAAAAAATTCCAAGATCAAAAGCTTCCTTTGGTTGATGAAGTAATTGATATTGATGCAAAAATTCGTTCGCTTAAGGTAGAAGGTGAAAACCTAAAGGCACAAAGAAATACATTATCTAAGCAAATCGGTCAATTAATGAGAGAAAAGAAGATTGATGAGGCTAATGAGATAAAGGCATTAGTTTCTAAGAATAATGAAAGAATTGCAGAAATTGATCCAGAAATTGCAAAATTAGAAGAAGAATTAAGAAATAGAATGCTTGTCATTCCAAACATTGTAGACCCATCTGTACCTGTAGGTAAGGATGATTCTATGAATGTAGAAAACCAAAAATATGGTGAGCCAGTAGTTCCACCATATGAAATACCATATCATTCCGATATCATTCAAAAATTCAATGGATTAGATAAGGAATCTGCAGGAAGAACCAGTGGAAATGGATTCTATTATTTAGTTGGTGATATTGCAAGATTACATTCTGCAATGCTATCCTATGCAAGAGATTTTATGATTGATAAGGGCTTTACATATTGTATTCCACCATTCATGATTCATTCTGATGTTGTTAATGGTGTTATGTCCTTTGCTGAAATGGAAAATATGATGTATAAGATTGAGGGTGAGGATTTATACCTAATCGGTACATCTGAGCATTCTATGATTGGTAGATTTAAAGGACAAATCATTAAAGAATCTGATTTACCTTTAACACTTACAAGCTATTCTCCATGCTTCCGTAAGGAGGTTGGTGCTCATGGTATTGAGGAAAGAGGAATCTACCGTGTACATCAATTCGAAAAGCAAGAGATGATTGTAATTTGTAAACCTGAGGATTCTATGGAATGGTACAATAAAATGTGGAGCTATACAGTAGAATTCTTCAGAAGCCTAGATGTACCTGTACGTACACTTGAGTGCTGTACTGGTGATTTAGCTGATTTAAAGGTAAAATCCTGCGACGTTGAGGCTTGGTCTCCAAGACAGAAAAAATACTTTGAGGTTGGCTCTTGCTCTACCTTAGGTGATGCCCAAGCAAGAAGATTACAAATTCGTACAAAGGGTGAGAATGGTACTTATTTAGTTCATACACTAAATAATACAGTACTAGCTACACCAAGAGGATTAATTGCTGTACTTGAAAATAATTATAATGAGGATGGCTCTATCAATATTCCTAAGGCATTACAGCCTTATATGGGTGGAAAAACGATCATTAAATAATTAATACAAATATATTATACGAGGAGGCTTTAGAATGAACGAATCATATTTTGATGGAGGATTACTTCAAAAAATTGGTTGGCAAATTCTAGGTTTTCTTGTTACAGTACTTACAATAGGTATTTGTTTCCCATGGGCAGTTTGCATGGTTAAAAATTGGGAAATAAAGCATACTGTAATAAATGGAAAAAGATTAGAATTTGATGGCAAAGCTGCTCAACTTTTTGGTAATTGGATTAAATGGGTATTATTATGTTTAATTACTTTGGGTATTTATAGCTTCTGGTTGAGCATCAGTATGAAAAAATGGATAACAAAACACACCCATTTTGCTGAATAATCTAATGAGTGCCTAAAAAGAAAACTACGAAGGGGCTGTAGAAAAACCTAGGTTTTGAAAATTCGTTCATTACCTAGGTTAACAGCCTTTTTCTTTTGTCCTTTGTTACATTTGAAAGTGTTTTGTATTTGATAAATTTTATAAATGTTGTTATAATTCAATAGTACGTTTTTATGAGGAGGTTGTTATTTTGAATCCATTATTTATAAAGCTTTTTGAAGCGACAACAACTGTAGTAGAAACAACTACAGAAGCTACAACTACATCAACTGCGGCTGTAGAGGAAGCATCCAAAATAACCTGGGCAGATATTTGGAATAAAATCTTAGATTGGTCTATACACCAAGGTGTCCGATTATTAATTGCTTTAGTTCTTTGGTTTGTTTCATTTAAATTAATTAATTTTATATTTAAAAGAATCGCAAGAAGTCTTGCTAGAACGAAGGCAGATGCTACCTTATCTAAGGTATTATTGAACATGGGTAGAATTGCACTGAAAATTCTAGTAATGATTGGTTTAATTGCCTATGTTGGAATTGAAACTGCGTCCTTATCTGCATTAGTACTTGCTATAGGTACAGGTATTTCCTTAGCTTTACAGGGAACATTATCAAATTTTGCAGGTGGTGTAATTATCATAGTAATGCGACCATTTAAGCTAGGCGATTACATTACATCGAATGGAGAATCTGGTACAGTAGAGGATATTAAATTATTCTACACCTATATTACAACTCCAGATAACCGAGTTGTTATGATTCCTAATGGTTCTTTAGCCAATAATGTCATTGTCAATGCTTCTGCGAAGGACACAAGAAGAGTCGATGTTGTTATGTCTATAAGCTATTTAGCCGATGCAGAGCTTGCAAAAAGACTTGCGAAAGAGGTTTGTAGTAATAATGAAAAAATCTTTGCAACTCCAGCTCCATTTGCAGAAATTGGTGAATATGCCGATTCCTCTGTTGATATATTCGTAAGATGCTGGTGTAACCGAGAGGATTATTGGGATACAAAATTCTATATGCTAAGAGAGATTAAAAATGTATTTGATCAAAATGGCATTGAAATTCCATTCAATCAATTGGATATCAATATTAGAAATGATTTACCAGAAGCAAAAGAAGACAAATAATGGCCTTTCTTTCATAGATCATTTCTTATCTTTTAAGGAGGTTATATGTTAAAAAGATTTATCAGATATTATAAGCCCTATAAGGGCATGTTTACACTAGATATGACGGCATCCTTACTTATTGCAGTCATAGGTATGGTATATCCTGTTTTGACAAATATGATATTAAGAAATATCGTTCCGGATTCTACCTTAGAGGAAATGAGAAAGATTACGCTTATTATTCTTTTGGGTGCTATATTAGTCGCTTGCTATTTCATCAGAATGGGACTTAGATATTTTGTACAATATTATGGTCATGTCATTGGCGTTAAGATGCAAGCGGATATGAGACGTGAAATGTTTTTGAAGCTAGAAAAATTACCTTTTTCTTATTATGATGAGCATGAAACAGGTAAAATTATGTCTAGAATGACAAATGATTTAATGGATGTTTCTGAGCTTGCTCACCATGGACCTGAAAATTTCTTTATTTGTGGTATTTCCTTAATATTATCCTTATCCTATTTATTTTATTTAAATTGGATTTTTGCCTTAGTTATTTTAGGTTGTGTTCCATTACTTGTAATTATTACATTACTTGTAAGAAAAAGAATGCGTGATGCCTTCATGGAAACAAGAAAGAATGTTGCTGAAATTAATGGTGCATTAGAATCCTCTATTTCGGGTATTCGTGTAACTAAGGCATATACAAACCAAGATAAGGAATTAGAAAAATTCGAGGTAGGCAATAAGAATTATGTAAAATCTAGGTCCTATGCCTATAAGGCCATGGGAATTTATTCTTCAACAACAACCTTTGTTACAGACCTATTTAATGTAGCCTTATTGGTTGGTGGTGGAATACTTGCTGCCTACGGTATGATAGATATCCCAGAATATGTAACCTTCGTTGTTTCTGTTTCCCTATTCATTTCCCCGCTTACCACACTAATTAATTTCGTAGAACAATACCAAAATGGTGTAACAGGCTTTAGAAGATTTGTTGAAATTGTAGATGAGGAAGAGGAAAAAACAAAGGAAAATGCGAAAGCTTATGATACCCTAAGAGGAGAAATCGAATTTCACGATGTATCCTTCGGATATCATAATAAGGATTATAAGGATGATATAGAATACCAAGAGGAGAAAAAGGAAGTATTATCCCATGTTTCTTTTAAGCTAGATGTCGGAAAAACGATCGCCTTAGTTGGTCCATCTGGTGGCGGTAAAACAACAATTTGTCATTTAATTCCAAACTTTTACCAGGCGACAGAGGGTTATATTTCTATTGATGGTATTCCCATAAATGAAATAACCTTTGATTCCCTAAGAAGAAATATAGGTATAGTACAGCAGGATGTATTTCTATTTAATGGCTCTATTAAGGATAATATTTTATATGGTAAGCTAGATGCTACTATGGATGAGGTTATACTTGCAGCTAAAAGAGCCAATATCCATGATTATATTACCTCACTTGAACATGGGTATGATACTGAAATTGGTGAACGTGGTGTAAGATTATCTGGCGGTCAAAAACAAAGATTATCTATCGCAAGAGTATTTTTAAAGAATCCATCCATATTAATTCTAGATGAGGCAACAAGTGCCTTAGATAATGCAACAGAAATTATGATTCAGGACTCTTTGGATGAATTATGTAAGGGTAGAACAACAATTATTGTTGCTCATAGATTATCTACCATCAGAAATGCAGATGAAATCTTAGTTGTTATGGATGGAACAATTAAAGAGCGTGGTACACACGAAGAATTATTACTTTTCGATGGCGAATATAAAAAGCTATACTTAGCTCAATTTAAGAATAGATAATATACGCATCTTAAGCGTCGCTTAAGGTGCTTTATTTTTCTTTTAATGTATATTATAATTAATATAAATGGAGGATGGCTTATGGCTTGCTACAAACGATTTAACAATTTAAAAAAGATTTCATTAGATGACCTATATAATGGGAATCCTACCGCCTTAGAACATTTAAAGGAAAATATTTTTAATGTTGTAGATATAGAGGCTCCCGTCACTTTAAATACACTAAAGGCTCGCCTAAGAGAAGCCTTTAATGTAGCTAAAATATCACAAAAGGCATTAGATATTATTATGGAGGATATAAAGGAATTAGGCTTAAAAACAACAGATAATTTATATGATATTGTCCTTTGGCCTAAGGAGGGAATATTTGATGTTACGGAATTGAGGGAGGGAGACCGCTTAATTTATGATATTCCATATCAAGAAATGGTACTATTAGCCAGAAGTATAAATAAGAGTGGAGAAGAATTATATAGAAGCATTCTTGAGCATTTCAATTTACAGGTATTAACAAAGAAGGCTTTCGATTATTTATCCTTTGTTGAAAAGAAAATGTAACAATCCATTTTGGATTGTTTTTCTTTCTAGAGTCATTCTTTTGTTTGCTTTTCGTTTTTGGGTATTATAAAATTTAAAGTAAGGGAAGTGGTTTAATGCTAAAGGTTATATTAAATAAGCATGAAGAGGATAATATATTTAGTGGTTATCCTTGGGTATTTAATAATGAAATCATTAATTTTGAAGGTGTTATAGAAAATGGTAAGGTTTGTAGTGTATACACCTTTGATCATAGATTTGTTGCTTATGGTTTTTTAAATACAAATTCAAAGATAATGGTAAGAATATTATCCTTAGATGAACATGAGGTCATTGATAAAGAATTCTTTAAAAAAAGAATTGCTTATGCAATAGAGCATAGAAAGAATTTAGGATGGAGTGCTACTAGATTAGTATTTAGTGAGGCAGATTTCCTGCCAGGTCTTATTGTAGACAAATATGGGGATTATTTATCTGTGCAGTTTATGTCCTTAGGTATGGATATGATAAAAAAGGATATCGTAGATATCTTAGTTGAATTAACTGGTTGTAAAGGTATATATGAACGTAGTGATATGCCTGTAAGAGAAAAAGAAGGATTAGAACAAATAAAAGGATATCTTTATGGAAAATTTGATCCTAGAGTAGAAATTGTAGAAGATGATATTCATATGATAGTGGATATGGAAAATGGTCAAAAAACTGGATATTTCTTAGATCAAAAGCTAAATAGAGATATCTTAAGATTATATGCTAAGGACCAAGAGGTATTAGATGCATTTTCTAATGTTGGTGGCTTTGCATTACATGCTTGTAAATATGGTGCAAGGCATGTAGATGCATGTGATATATCCCAAAGAGCTTGTGATGAAATTATGGTAAACGCAAGGCTCAATGGCTATACCCAATTAAATACAATTTGTACAGATGTATTTGATTACCTACATAAAGAAGAAATTAAGAATAAGTATTCCGTTATCGTTTTAGACCCACCAGCATTCTCTAAAACAAAGGAATCCATAAAGAAGGCCTATAGAGGCTATAAGGAAATCAATATGCAGGCCATGAAGATTATTAAATCTGGTGGATATTTATTAACCTTTAGCTGTAGCCAGCATATGACTCCAGATTTATTCATGCAAATGGTAAATGAGGCAGCTCATGACGCTAAAAGAACAGTACAGTTCTTAGACTTTAGGATTCAATCACCAGATCATCCGGCATTACTTCAAGCAGAAGAGCAGCTTTATTTAAAATGTATGATATTACGAGTAAAATAAAAACGGGTCGGTCCGTTTTATTTTTTTATTAGTAAATTTAAAATCATGATGGGAATAGTACTATAACTACAAAAATCCTAGGGCTGCCTAGGATAATATATTTAGTTAGAAGTATTATTTCTTTTTCTTTTTATTGTAAATATCGATTGGTACAAATTTAGGTTTGTCACAATGAGGACAGTAGCTTATAGGATAAGGACCGCTATCCCAACATTCTTCAATAATGTCATATGGAGCTTCCTCTTCAAAGTCGCATTTAAGACATTTCATAATGACAGTTTCTTCGTAAGAATCTTTATCAAGTTCATCTATAAAAAATTGTCTATCTTCAATTGGAATTAATTCTAATGTTTTTTCAATATTAATTATTGGCATTGGCCCAATAGGAGTTAGAAGCTCTCTAAGTTTATCAGCTTCCTCCTTATCATCATTCATCTCAGCTTCAA
>NZ_JAXFPY010000002.1:0-10786 GCF_034179385.1 Anaeroplasma sp. | reverse complement strand
CGCTAGCAAGGGAAGCAGTAACCGCTCTGCGCAATGTTTTCTTTGTCATTGTCATTCATACTCCTTTATCTAAAAAATTAAACTAATGCAAATAATATCATATCATTTATGGATTTAAAATGCAATGAAATTATAAAATTGAAAATGGATTAAAATAATAGACATTTTCATTTCTTTTTCTTTTAAGAAAAGAATAGTTATGTTATAATGTCCTCCGGTGGAGGTAGAATATGGAATTTAGCGTGTTTTCTAGTGGTTCTGATGGGAACTGTACTTTACTTAGAACAAAGGGTATAAATATATTGATTGATGCAGGAATTACTAGGAAGCAAATTCTAGATAATCTTTCTAGATATGGGCTAACCTTAGGCGATATAGCCTGTTTATTTATAACTCATGAGCATGTAGATCATATAAGAGCATTACCTCAAATGCTTAAGGAATGCCATTTAAAAATCTATATGTCCTTAGGTACCTACTATGGAGTTATTGAAATGTTTAATAGACCAGGTAAGGAAAAGATCTTAGCCTTACTTGAGGAGAAAAAGAAGAATGGCTCATTAATATTAATCGAAAGATTAGCAAATTCTATGCTATATCCTTTCTATATTGAAAAAGATTTAAAGATTCAGGTTTTACCTTTATTTCACGATGCAAAGGAATGTATTGGCTTTTCCTTCTATAACGATGAGAAAAAGCTTGTTTATATTACAGATACTGGCTATGTTCATCAGGCAATTTATCAAGAAATAGCAAATGCTGAGGCATATATATTAGAATCGAATCACGATCCTGAAATATTAATGCATTCGGAAAGACCATATTCCTTAAAAATTCGAGTTTTAGGGGACCATGGCCATATGTCGAATGAGGATTCTATGATTACCCTATGTAATGTTATTGGAAATAAGACTAAGCTTATTTTACATGCTCATGTATCAAAGGAATGTAATTTAACGGAGATTATTGAGCTTACAAGAGAAAAGGTATTTAATGATTTTGGTATTGATACATCGAATGTAAAATTTGGTATTTTAAAGCCATTCTTTAGTGGGGATTATGAAATATGAAAATATATATTGTAAGTGTTGGAAATATCAAAGAAAAGTATTTGATTGATGCGATTAAGGAATATACAAAAAGATTAGGCAAATACACAAAGGTTGAATTCTTAAAGGTTTCTGATGAGGCAATTCATGATTCTCCAAGTGATAAGGAAATTGAGGCAATTAAGAATAAGGAAGGAGAAAGAATTTTAAAGGTTTTACCTTCGAATTCCTATAAGATTGCCCTAGATTTAAAGGGTGAAATGCTATCGAGTATAGACCTAGCAGAAAAGATGCTTGATATATTCTCCTATCATAACGCAAATATATCCTTTATTATTGGTGGATCCTTAGGAATTTCTAAGGATGTTTTAGATAAAGTAGATTATAAGCTTTGCTTTTCTAAAATGACTTTTCCGCATCAGCTCATGCAGGTCATTTTATTAGAACAAATTTATAGAGCGTTTAAGATAAATAATAACGAAACATATCATAAATAATAGCTATGCTATTACCTTGGGGGTAATTATGGAAGAAGAGGTCGTTTTAAAATTAATCGAAAAGAAGTATCATATTGCCTTTGCAGAATCCTGTACAGGAGGATTATGTGCAGCAAGAATAATCAACGTTTCAAACGCATCTAAGGTATTAAATGCCTCCTTTGTTACTTATTCAAACGAGGCTAAAAATAAATATCTTGGAGTATCCTTTGATACAATTGAAAAATATGATGTGGTATCTATAGAGGTAGCTAAAGAAATGGCTTATGGTGTTGCATTAAATACAGAAGCCTCTATAGGCGTTGGCGTCACTGGAGTTGCAGGGCCTACTGGGGGATCTGATTTGATTCCTTTGGGCACAGTGTGCTTTGGATTTTATATTAATGGAGCACTTTTTGGCGAAAAAATTCAGTTTGGAAATATTGGTAGAAATAATGTAAGAGAAGCTGCAACAGATTATGTGTTTAAGAGGTTAAATGAGCTTTTATGAGTAAAAGAATAATAGATATTATATGGTTTTCCTTAATGGGATTATTTTTAGCATCCGTTATCTTTTTTACGGTATTTTTTAAGATGGAATATTGGTCTTTTATGGGTACATTAATTGCGACGATGTCCTTTGGCTTTTTAAATATAATTTTGCTTCTTGTTAAGGTGTTAAATCGTTATGAGATTAAAAGATTAACTGGGGCGATTTATGCAACTATAGTTGCCATTGGTGTTTTAGGATATTATGTTTTAAAATATGTGGATAAATATCAAGAGGGAAGAGTCATATACTGGATAGTATATGGACTACTTTTGGTGGCAAGTGTTACAGTCCTTACGATTATCAACCATAAACTAAGCCCTCAAAAACCAGTGATGATAGGGCAAAAGAAGTAGGAGGGAATATAATTCCCTCTTTTATTTTGAAATTGTAACTATGTTTTTTTAGATTTTACTATAAAAATAGAATTGTTTGTGATAAAATATTAAAAGCGTTTATGCGCCACCTTTGGAAGAGAGGTATTAATATGAAAGAATACAATCATTTGGAAATTGAAAAGAAGTGGCAAAAGTATTGGGAGGAGAATCATACATTCAAAACAGATGTATGGGATTTTTCTAAGCCAAAATTTTATGTTCTTGATATGTTCCCATATCCATCTGGAGTTGGTCTTCATGCAGGACATCCTGAGGGATATACAGCAACAGATATAATCTCTAGAATGAAAAGAATGCAGGGCTATAATGTATTACACCCAATGGGATATGATTCCTTTGGTCTTCCTGCAGAGCAATATGCTATTCAAACGGGTAATCATCCTGAGGGATTTACAGTAAAGAATATTGAAACATTCACTAAGCAGCTTAAGGAATTAGGCTTTGATTATGATTGGGATAAATGTATTTCGACATCGGATCCATCCTTCTATCATTGGACGCAATGGATTTTTAAAAATTTATATTTAGATGGCTATGCAAAATATATTGATATGCCAGTGAACTGGTGTGAAGAATTAGGCACAGTATTATCGAATGATGAGGTTATCGATGGTAAGAGTGAAAGAGGAGGCTTCCCTGTTGTTCGTAAGAATATGAAGCAATGGGTAATTGATCAGCCTGCCTTCGCCGAAAAGCTTCTTGAGGGCTTAGATACAATCGATTGGCCAGAATCCACAAAGGAAATGCAAAGAAACTGGATTGGTAAGTCCATGGGTGTTGAGGTTGATTTCGATATTGTTGGTGGTGGAAAGTTCTCTATCTTTACAACATGTATTGAAACAATCTATGGTATTACATTTATGGTACTTGCTCCAGAAGGACAAATTGTTCAGGATTTAATGGATAGAATCCAAAACAAGGATGAGGTTAATGCCTATATTAAGGAAACCGCAAGCAAGAGTGAGCTTGACCGTACAGAATTAAATAAGGGTAAGACCGGATGCCTTTTAAAGGGTGTTACATGTATTAACCCAGTAAATGGCAAGGAAGTTCCTATTTTCATTGGCGATTTCGTATTAGCATCCTATGGTACAGGTGCTGTAATGGCCGTACCAAGCCATGACCAAAGAGATTTTGAATATGCAGTAGCACATAATATTCCTATGATTCAGGTAATTACTGGTAGGGATGTAAGTCAGGCTGCCTATGAAAAGCAGGATTATTTAGAAAACCCTGAGGCAAGATTAATCAATTCTTGTGAATTTGATGGCTATACGGTTATGGATGCCAAAGAGGGTATTACAAAGAAGCTTGAGGAAATGGGTAGAGCAAGAAGAGTTGCAAATTACCGCTTCCGCGAATGGATCTTCGCTCGTCAAAGATATTGGGGTGAGCCAGTACCAGTAGTGCATACAGAAAATGGTGTATATGTATTACCAGATGAGGAATTACCTCTTGTATTACCAGAGCTTGATGATTACAAGGGTAGAAATGGTAAGGCACCACTTGAAAATGCTAGTGAATGGAAGCATTATGACAAAAACGGAATTAAGGGCTTAAGAGAAACATCTACTATGCCTGGTTCTGCAGGATCCTCTTGGTATTATTTAAGATACATTGATCCAAAAAATGATAAGGAGCTTGCCAACAAGGAATTATTAAAGCATTGGATGCCAGTGGATTTATATATTGGTGGACCAGAACATGCGGTTGGACACTTAATTTATTCTAGAATTTGGAATAGATACCTTTATGAAAAGGGTATTGCTCCTACAAAGGAACCATTCCAAAAGCTCGTTCACCAAGGTATGATCTTAGGTGAAAATGGTATTAAGATGGGTAAGAGATTCCCTAAATATGTTATCAACCCATCGGATATCGTTAGAGATTATGGTGCAGATACACTTCGTTTATATGAAATGTTCATGGGACCACTTGAGGCATCAAAGCCTTGGAACCCTAATGGTGTTGAGGGCGCAAGAAAGTTCATAGAAAGAGTATACCGCTTAATTTGTAGTGATGAATATGTAGCAAAGCAGACAAAGGAATATGATAAATCCTTAGAGAAATCCTATAATAAGATGGTAAAAAAGGTAACGGATGATTTCGAAGCATTAGGCTTTAATACAGCTATTTCTGCAATGATGGTATTCGTAAATGATGCATATAAGGCAGATAAGCTATATATTCCATATCTTGAAGGCTTAGTAAAGCTAATTAACCCTGTATGTCCACATTTAGGTGAGGAATTATGGGCTGCCCTAGGACACAAGGATACGATTGCATATGAGGCTTGGCCTACATATGATGAATCATTAATGGTGGATACAACTATGAATTACCCTGTAAGTGTTAATGGTAAGCTAAGAGATACGATTTTAGCCTCTGTTGATGCGACAAGTGAGGAGCTTGAGGCTTTAGCTTTGAAGAGCGAAAAGGTTCAAAAATATCTTGAGGGACATACGATTGTTAAAAAGATTATTGTTCCTAAGAAGATTATCAATTTTGTTATAAAGTAAAGAATAAGTAAGATTACAAAATGGAAAAGCAGGATTTTGTTTTTCCATTTTGTAACGTTTAGAAATGTATATAATTTGTTTGGTAGAGGAATCTATCTATGTAAATTTATTGAAGAAAGTCAGGTAGAGCAATGAGTGACGTATTAGAAATTAAAGGCTTATGTGCCAGAGTTGAGGAAAAGGAAATCTTAAAGGGAGTGGATTTAACCATTCGTACAGGAGAGGTCCATGCAATCATGGGACCTAACGGTACAGGTAAATCTACACTTTCCTCATGTATCATGGGTTCTCCAAAATATCAAATTACTGGAGGAGAAATCCTATTAAATGGAGAAAATTTATTACCGCTACAGGTAGATGAGCGTGCTAGAAAGGGATTATTTTTAGCATATCAATATCCAGCAGAGGTATCTGGAGTTACAAATTCTGATTTTATTCGTGCTGCGATGAAGGCAACAACAGGTGTAAATCCATCCTTATTCAAGTTCATTAAGGAATATGATAAGGCATGTATGGAGCTTAAGATGCCATCGGATTTAGCTCATAGATATTTAAATGAAGGCTTCAGTGGTGGAGAAAAGAAGAGAAATGAAATTCTTCAAATGAAGATGCTAAAGCCAAAATTTGCAATTTTAGATGAAATAGACTCAGGACTTGACGTTGATGCCCTACGTATTGTAGGTGAGAATGTTTATAGCATGGTAAACGAATCCTTTGGATGCTTACTTATTACACATTATGAAAGATTATTAGACTATATTAAGCCAGATTACGTTCATATTATGATTCATGGTAGAATTGTAAAAACTGGTGGCCCAGAGCTAATTTCTAAGATTGATGCAGAAGGCTATGACTGGGTAAAAGAAGAGCTTGGTATTGAGGATTTTGGAGAGGAAGAAGAGAAAAAGACCCATGTACTTCTTGGCTCCTGCGCTAGAAATACCAGCAAAAAAGCATAATGGCAAATCAAGAATTCGTTCTAATCTCTGCGTTGGGTCAAGCAGAGGATAAGAAATATTATATTAAGGATACAAAGGATGAAATCTATATTATTGACCAGGATATGGATATCGTTGTTTTAGATGGAATAAATGCAAAATTCCTAGATAAAACAAAGAATTGTACGATTCATATGGAGGGCTTAAAGGATTCATCCATTACATATTATGTTTTAAATAGTCAATCATCGAAAAGATGCTTTGACATTCATGGAGAATTAAACGTAGTAGAAATTTCTATTTCTGCTACAGAAGAATCTTTGTTTATTCATTTATTAAATGAGAATGCACAAGCAAATGTAAAAAATCTAAGTATTTTAAAAGAGGTATCCTCTACATATACACAAAGAATTGATCATAAGGCTCTATCTACATATTCTAACATCAAGAATGTTGGTGTTGCGATGAATGGGTCAAATTTAGTGTTTGATACTACAGGTAAAATTGATAAGGGTATGTCTAAATCCAAATGTGCTCAGCTATCTCGTGGTGTTGTAATGGATAATATATCCTCTATTACAGCAAAGCCTATTTTATTAATTGATGAATATGATTGCTTCGCAAATCATGGTGCATCCATTGGTAAAATGAGTGATGAGGATTTATTCTATTTAATGAGTAGAGGATTAACCAAGAAGCAAGCTTTCTTGCTTATTTTAGAGGGTATTGTACGTCCATTTATTGATTCCATTCCAAACGAGGAATTAAAGGAATCCATGGAAAAAGAGATTATGGCAAGAATAGGGGAATAACTATGGATATTTTAAAAATTAGAAATGATTTCCCAGTTTTAAGAAGCAATCCAAATCTTGCATACTTAGATTCTGCTGCAATGGCATTAAAGCCAGATTGTGTAATTGATGCAGTAGATGATTATTATAGAAGATTAGGTGTAAATGTACATAGAGGTGTATATGGACTATCCTATCAGGCTACAGACTTATACGAAGAAGCAAGAGAGGTCATTGCAAAATTTATTAATGCAAGCTTTGATGAGATCGTATTTACAAGAGGTGCAAGTGCATCCTTAAATTTAGTAGCACAAAGCTATGGTATGTCTTTTATTGAAGAAGGAGATGAGGTAATTACAACTCCTTTAGAGCATCATTCTAGCCATATGCCTTGGATGAATGTATGTAAGATGAAGAAGGCTACATTAAAATATGTTCCACTAGATAAGGATGGAAGAATTACTGTTGAAGCATTCAAAAGTGTTTTAACGGAAAAAACAAAGGTTGTAGCTATTACTCATGTATCGAATGTTATGGGTTACATCACCCCAATTAAAGAAATTATTCAGCTTGCCCACGAGGTAGGGGCTGTTGTTTCTTTGGATGGTGCACAATCTGTACCTCATATGGTTGTTGATGTTAAGGATTTAGATTGTGATTTTCTATCCTTCTCAGGACATAAGCTATGTGGTCCTACAGGAATTGGTATTTTATATGGTAAAAAGGAATTATTAGAAAAAATGCCTCCTGTGGAATTTGGTGGAGATATGGCAGATACGGTTTATGAGCAGGAAATGACTTTTAAGAATTCACCTTATAAGTTTGAAACAGGAACTCCAATGATTTCATCGGCCATTGGCCTTGCGAGGGCATGCGAATACTTAAATTCTATAGGCTTAGATAATATAGGTAAGCATGAATATTATTTAAAGAATTTAGCCGTAGAGGAATTAAAAAAGATCCCAGGAATTACAGTATATAATCCGGATTGTGAGACAGGAATAATTTCCTTTAATATTGATGGAGTTCATCCACATGATGCTGCATCTGTATTTGATAATGATAAGGTATGTATACGTGCTGGTCATCACTGTGCACAGCTCATCACGCGTCATTTAGGTACTATTGGTACCCTAAGAGCGTCCTTCTATTTGTATAATACAGAAGAGGATGTTAAGGAATTTGTTAAAGCTGTCAAGGATGCAAAGGATTTCTTTGGACAGTTTTAGGAGGATGTATTATGGATTTAAACACTTTGTATAGAACCGTTATTATGGATAATTATAAAAATCCAAAGAACAAAGGTTTAAAGAAAACAGACGACTATCATTTCGTGCATTTAAATAACCCATCCTGTGGGGATGATATGAATGTAGAAATAAAGGTAGAGGATGGTATAGTAAAAGAGGTTCATCATGATGGACATGGATGTAGCATTTGCTGCTCAAGTGCTTCTGTCATGAGTGAGGTAATTACAGGAAGAAAGGTTGATGAGGCATTAGCACTATGCCAAGATTTCTTCGATATGGTCAAGGGTGAAGACCCTAAATATGAAGAGGAATTAGGTGAGGCTATAGCCTATATGGGCGTTAGAGATTTCCCTGCAAGAATTAAGTGTGCCACCCTATCTTGGAAGGCTGTTGAACAGGCAATAAATGAGGTGACAAATAATGGCAACAAATAAAGAAGAAGCTTTAGAAATTGTTGGAGATTACAAATATGGCTTTACAACAGAAACAACTCCAGTTTTAACCAGTGGTAAGGGCTTAAACCGTGAGGTTGTTGAATTTATTTCGGATGCTAAGCATGAGCCAAAATGGATGAAGGAATTCCGTTTGGCTGCATATGATGCTTTTCTAAAGCTTGATAACCCAAGCTGGGGACCAGATTTATCTGATATTGATTTCCAAGAGTATACCTACTATATTAAATCTGTTCATGAGCAGGGTACAAAATGGGAAGATGTTCCTAAGGAAATTAGAGATACCTTTGACAAGCTTGGTATTCCTGAGGCAGAAAGAAATTATTTAGCTGGTTCATCTACTCAATTTGAATCAGAGGTTGTATACCATAATAATTTAAAGGAATTAGAGGATTTAGGTGTAATCTTCTGTGATACAGATACAGCAGTGAGACTATATCCGGATTTAGTTAAAGAATATTTTGGTAAAATCGTTCCGTATACGGATAATAAATATGCAGCATTAAATAGTGCTGTATGGAGTGGTGGATCCTTTATTTATGTCCCTAAGGGAGTAAAGCTTCAAAAGCCAGTACAATCCTATTTTAGAATTAATTCTGAAAGAATGGGACAATTTGAAAGAACCCTAATTATCGTTGAGGATGATAGTGATATTCATTATGTAGAGGGCTGTACAGCGCCTCTATATTCTAAGGATTCCTTACATGCTGCAGTTGTAGAAATATATGTTAAAAAAAGAGCACACTGTAGATATTCTACTGTACAAAACTGGTCAAACAACATTGTTAATTTAGTTACAAAGAGAACCCTAGTAGATGATTATGGTCATATGGAATGGATTGATGGTAATGTTGGTTCAGGATTAAATATGAAATATCCTGCCTGTGTGCTTAAGGGTAAGGGTGCAAAGGGTACTACGGTATCGATTGCCTTCGCTGCAAAAGGACAGCTACAGGATACTGGCGCTAAGATGATTCATTTAGGGGAGAATTCAACATCCACGATTATCTCTAAATCCATTTGTAGAGGCGGAGGAAAGGTAAATTACCGTGGTATGGTTTCTTGTGGACCTAAGGCACTTGGTGCAAGATCTCACGTTGAATGCGATACCTTAATTCTAGATGACCTATCTACATCCGATACTATTCCAACGAATAGTGGTAAGAATGGGGATATGTATATTGAGCATGAGGCAACCGTTTCTAAGGTAAATGAGGAGCAATTATTCTATCTAATGAGTAGAGGCTTAACGGAAGCAGAAGCAACAGAAATGATTGTCATGGGTTTTATTGAACCATTCAGTAAGGAATTGCCAATGGAATATGCTGTTGAGCTTAATAGATTAATTAAACTTGAAATGACAGACGCACAAGGTTAAAATAAAAATCGGGGAAACCCGATTTTTTAAGTCCATGGAGGGAATATGATCATTACATCCTTAGATAACCCAAAAATTAAATATTTATCTAGCCTTAGTAAGGCTAAGGAAAGAAAGCAAGAACAAAAATTTATCGTTGAGGGTAAGCATTTAGTAGATGAAGCAAAAAAACAAAATGTTTTAATTGAAGCCTATTCGATTGAAGAAAAGGAAGGCTATATTCAAGTGACCCCATCCATAATGAAAAAAATCGCCAATACAAATACACTTGTGTCTGAAATAGGATTATGTAAAATGCTCGATAAAAAGGAATTATCTAATAAGCTATTACTTTTAGATGGAGTACAGGACCCAGGAAATATGGGTGCGCTTATGCGAAGTGCTAAAGCATTTGGATTTGATACTATTATTTTAGGCGAAGGCTGTGTAGATATTTATAACGATAAGGTTATAAGATCGAGTCAGGGTGCAATATTTAAACTAAATTTTATTACATCAAATATAAAGGATTTCATATCATCTCATAAGGAATATAAGATTTATGGAACGAATGTAGTTAATGGAATTCCAATGGAAGATGTAATGAATGAAGGGCATCTTGGTATTGTACTTGGCAATGAGGGAAATGGAATCTCCAAAGAGACTTCAAGTGTAATTGAAAAGAACATTTATATACCAATGGAAGATACAGAATCCTTAAATGTTTCTGTTGCCGGAGGAATATTGATGTATTATTTAAGATGATCTATATACTGTAAATTAGTTTTATAACTTTTTTATAGTTTTTTTATAATCGTGAAAATTTTTTTGAGATTTTGACTATTTATTTAATGAGTGCAAAGAAGCTAATCAAAAAATAAATAGAAAAGAGGATTAAAAAATGAAAGAAAGATTAGAGGCCATCGGTCTAACCGATTATTATTTCAAGGAGTTAATTAAAAGAAAGAAGAATTATTTAACTCTATTACTCAATGGGATTTGTAAC
>NZ_JAXFPY010000087.1:0-2182 GCF_034179385.1 Anaeroplasma sp. | reverse complement strand
AATTTTAAAAGTATAGCTTATTGGCCTTCAGAAATGTAGATTAATAATCTATACTTTTTCTTAATACAGCTAGTATTTCTACCATCGATTTTGTATCTAACTCACAGTATTCAAGCATACCTTTTCTAATTCTTTCATATTCGTTATTATCTTTTTCCTTTAATTCTAACATCTTGAAGAATATAATTAATGCTTCATCCCCCTTATGTACAACGCTTAAATTATGATATGCATTTTTCATATTCGGACATAAAGCTGGTAAGATAACCTTAATTGAATTTAAACCACCTTGCTTAGGGTCATAATAATATCCTCGTATAATATATTTGTATTAATTATTTAATGATGTTAATACATAAACATCTATTTAATATTCAAGTGATATTGAATACATGTTATTATATCTTTGATAACACTGTAGACTATTTTGTATCTCCTTACAGCTTGACTGGTTACGAAAGGAAATAGCTACAGTTTTTAATTCTATATGGTTATGAGTAGGTTACAACACATTAAGTGATTGGTTCATCAATAACGAGGTAACGTGAATTAGAAATTGTAGGTAGCACCAGTGTTAATCATGAAAGGACAAGATATTATGATCTATGTAGGCATAGACGCTGCCTCACAAAAACACGACTTTTTCATTCAAAGAGATACAGGTGAAGTGTTCTCTAAGAAATCCATTACCATCAAGAATGATATTAATGGATTAAAAAAACTCCACAATTCTATTAAGGATTTTGTGGAGTCAACTAAAGATTCAAATGTGCGTATAGGATTAGAATCAACAGGGCATTACTGCAAAAATATTCTTCTTTATTTGATTAAAGAGGGTTACCAAGTCTCTTTAATCAATCCCATTTTAACCAGTATGGATATTAAGGCATCTTCAGTTCGTAAAACCAAAAACGATAAATTAGATGCCGAAGCCATCTGTAGATTCCTAGATAAGAATCGATTTGACTTCAAACCCTATACATTATTATCATATCACATTGACGCTTTAAAGTCACTAACAAGACAAAGGTTTACAATTGTTAAGCAACAAACTCAACAAAAATTAATCTTTCAAAGGCTAGTAAATGTGATATTCCCTGAGTTTTTAAGCCTATTTTCATCAGATTATACTGAATCTGTATTAAATATCTTATACGCATATCCAACACCTAAAAAGATGGCTAGAGCACATGAATCAAGCATTGATAAGCTATTACACCATAGATGCAATGTTAGTGCTTCTAAAATAATTGAAACTGCCAAATTATCAATTGGACAATCTGAAGATTATCTTGGTTTTGAACTTCAACACACAATTGATATGATTCGTTTCTACCAATCTCAAATTGAAATATATAATAAACAAATTGAAATTGAATTAAATGAAACAGAATATGGTAAAATTATTACTTCTATTCCAGGAGTTGGTATCATTACAGGTGCAATGATTATATCTGAAATAGGTGATATTAATAATTTTACATCACCAGATCAATTATTAGCTTTCGCTGGTTTAGATCCAAGTGTCTATCAATCTGGTGAATTTGAAGCATCACATACTAAAATATCAAAACGTGGTTCTAAATATTTAAGATGGGCTATTCACCAAGTTTCATCTGGTATTTGGAAATGGGATAAAACATTTAAGGATTATTATCTAAAAAAGATTAATGAAGGTAAGCATCATTTCGTAGCAATTGGTCATATTGCCAAAAAGCTAGTTAGAGTTATCTTTTCTCTTTTAAAGAATAAACAATCTTTTGTTCCACAAAAATAATCATATAAAATTTTCAAAGATCTAGATTTTTCTTATCCTCGTTTTTAAAAATCTCAAAATCGAGGATTTTTATGCTTGATACAAATAAATCTCAAATATTTTTTCAAATATCTCTTGATTTATTTATAGTAGGCTTTCTATAATTTAATAGAAATAGGCGCCGCCAGCCTATTTAGCGGCGCCATATATTCTAAATTAAATTGTGAATTGTAAATCGAATGCAATATCCCAACCAGCACAAGAGTTGTAGCAATCAGGATCTGCACCATCAAGATATATAGTGTAAGTAACCTTCTGTTGTGTATCAGCAGTAGTATTAAATGAACCTAAAGCATTTGAAGGAGTTTGTGTAGTCCATGGAATATATCCTGTAACAGCGGTATAGTATGCATGTGCATCTCCGCC
>NZ_JAXFPY010000067.1:0-55980 GCF_034179385.1 Anaeroplasma sp. | reverse complement strand
CCATGTACCATTAGAATAATCATAATCATGACCTAAGGCAGCGATTTGAGCATTCTTTGTTTGAGTAGCAAAACTAGAATCACTAAATGTAGCTGTATAAGTCATTACTCCTGTATTCGTACAGGTTGGAGCTGTTGTGATTTCTGATGTTATATTTGCCTCTTCTATAATCTTATGACTTGCATCATTTTGACATACTCTTGTTGCAGTACAGCTTGAATTATCACTTGTCCATACATAGCTTGGGTAGCTATAGCTATGGCCTAGCTTTTCAACTTTCTCTTCGTGAGTCTTGGTATAATCAATACCATCTACAGTAACCTTTGCCGTATAGGTTCTAATACCATCCTCTAGGCAGGTTGCATCCTTAGTTATTTCGTTTGTGATTGTAGCCTGTAGAGTTGTCTTATGGGTTGGATCATTCTTACATGTTGCCTCTAGGGTTACATAATAATTGTTATGCCAATTCCATGTACCATTTGAATAATCATAATCATGACCTAAGGCTTCCATTTGAACAGTCTTGGTTTGAGTAGTAAACCTAGAATCACTAAATGTAGCAGTATAGGTCATTGTACCTGTATTCGTACAGGTTGGAGCTGTTGTGATTTCTGATGTTATATTTGCCTCTTCTATAATCTTATGGCTTGCATCATTTTGACAAACGAGTGTTGCAGTGCAGTTTGAATTATCACTAGACCACACATAAGTTGCATCACCATAAGTATGACCAATGCTTGGTACGCTTAAGGATTCTAAAGTAACTTCATTATGATTTGTATCATAAATAGCGCCACAATCATCACAAATATAATAAGCATTATGACCATTATTCTCACAGGTTGGTGCTAAAGCATCAACAAGATTTAGCTTGTGAGAAATATTTAATGCTAACGTTGTTGCACTAAAGCCATCTAAATCAACGATAATCTTTGTAGCATTATCACTACAGTGTAGGGTTACTCCATTGGTTTTAGATACTGTAATTACACCATCTTCTCTTTCATAAACACTAGAATCAAGTGAATTAAAATCATTAAATGCGACATCCTTAGTCGTTTCATCATTATAGATAATCGTTACAATTAGATTCGATAAATCTAGGCTATCGAATGCAGTATAGTTTAAATTTAAAGATTGCTTAATAGATAAGCCTATAATACATTTTGGTAGAACCTTAACTGTAACTGCAGCGGATGCATAAGAAAGGAAAGTTTCCTTATAACGGAAATAATAATTTCCAACAGCTACATTTTCCATAGTTGTTCTGGTAACATCCATCCAATTTAAACCATCTGTAGAATATTCCATAGCTGTAGTAAGCCCTGTAATTCTACCAGAATCTACTCCCATAGTGGATTGCATAGATGATTGAATGGTAGTTGGAGCATCTGCTTTAGATTTTAACTTATAGAAATATACATTCGATGCAGCAGGTGATCTTTTTGGGGTTGTATCAGTAATGTCCAAATAATATGTTCTCCAACCACTTGAATACCTTATAGTTGCCGCAGAATTCGTAAATGCTACTGTTAAGTTTTGTGCTGTTGTAGAAAGAACTTTACTTGATAGACTTATATAATAATTTTCTGAATGAATTCTATAATTCGTATTATTTTGGGTTACAGTCCATAGCATTGCATCACTTGGATCAACTTCAATATAGCTTGCACCAGATAGAGTCTTTACTGTCACATTTTGAAAGGATCCTGCATTGCTTCCGCTAACTAACGCATTTGCACTACCTGCACTACTGCTACTTACAATTAAATAGCTTGCACCATCTTCAATAGAATCTGTAAGCACATAGGTTTTAACTCCAGACCCTACTGGAGTTTCCGTAACATAGCCTACACTATCCTCTGTCTTTTTGTTATTAAACTTAGGTACAACAAAGAAATAATATGTTGTTTCATTTGATAAACCACTTACGGTAATATTGGTACTTGTTGTTTCTTGATAATAGGTAGTTGATGATGAATTAAAATCATTAACTAATCCATAATATACCTCATAGTTTGAAATCGTATTTGTTAAGTTATAGGAGTTAGAATACGTATTCGACCATGATAAATTCCAACTTAAATCTACACTCTTATCGGCAGCTATACAATCTAAGGACATACAAATTGGCTGTAATACAATATCATATGCATTTTTAGATGCATCCCATGAATTTTGCATGATATCACTTGAGGAGGATGTATCAATGGTATAAGGATTTTCTGTTGAGATGATGGTAAGCTCCTTGCTATCCTCGTTTACAAGTGTCCACACAACAGTTTCATTTTCCTTATTTGCCTTTTGAGTTGCAGAAAGTGTAATATCTGTTGTCCCCTCAGTATCAACAATATAGGAATCTCCATATACTGTACCACCACTAACCTGGAAGTCTTGGTTTACGAAAACTGTAACTGTTACAATTCTTTCGCTATCCTTCATTGCCATACCACCACCAATGGTCGTTGGAGCTATGGTTGTGCTTGAGCAAGAATCTCCTGTATTATAGGTAATATCAGATAAATTGGAATGATCAAATTCAACCTTTACTGGTGTTAGGCTTGAATTGCCAGATATTGCCATAGAATCGGATGCAATTGGAGCATAGGTAACTCCATTTTCATCCTTAACTAAAGCAACCTGATTATAGGTTAGAGTACCCTGTGAGCCATCTTCATTAATTAAGGATCCTGTCTTTGTTGCTGCAAATACAGAATCATCCTCACTTGCCTTATAGCAGGAATCCTCAACCTTAATTGCATTCGCAAGAGCTGCTGTCTTACCTGTTACTGTGCCATATACACAGCCCTCAAGCGTTACAGAACCAGAAGAATATTCATAGGCATCCTGTTCTTCTACTGTATCGCTAGAAAGATATACATTGTCTAATAAAATTGAGTTTGTACAAACTAGGGTAGAATCATTATTACCAATACCACCACCAGAAAATGTACCATTCGTTGTTGCATTACCTGCAACAGTTGAATTAATTACATATAAATTACCATTCTTACAGTTATTGATACCTCCACCAATTTCCTTTGAGGTATTATTTGCAATCGTGGAATTGTAAATATACATATAAGCATTTGTGCCATTCCCCTTGTTGTTACCCGTGTTTTCTCCACCGCCACCACCATAGGATAAGCTTCTATTTTCAGAAACGGAACAATTATCTAATATAAATGTACCTTGCTGATTTTGGAATCCAGCACCATATTCAGCAACATTTCTTGTAATTGATGAATTGGTAAGTACAATTTTACCTCCAACGGTATTTCTTATACCACCACCATGAGTGGATGCTGAACCTGAATTAGAGATTTGTGATTTATCGATATAAAGCGTGGAATTATTTGAGGTTGCACTATCGCTTGCACCATTAACGATAGCACTATTTCTTCCACCCTTAATGATACAGTTGTTAATATGTACTGTTGCATTTTTTGCAATATAGAATAGTGTGTAATTGGATGCATTGCTATTGATTACACCCTGATCGGTTGTACCTGTAACTAAAGCACGAATGGTCTTTCTTACCCCATCGTCATCTAAATCACCATCTAAGGTTGTACCATTTGTTAATGTAATCGATGCTGTAACAATAATTTCATCATACTCTGGTGCTTCAAGTGCACTCTTTAATTCTGCTTCTGTAGATACTTCCTTTGATAAACCATATACACGAGTAAAAGGATTTGAGAATAAAGAAAAGACAAGCACAAAAAGGGCAACCAATACTGCAACTACAGATAAAACTTTGGTTACCCATTTTCTAGTTGTCCTTTCTCTTGTACTCATAAATCTCACTCCTACGTTTTTGAAGAATAAAAGCCAGTCCCCCCAATATAATCGGTAACTGGCTAGCCATCTCCCTATGGCCCCTTTAGCTTTGCGTCGCTAGATTACTCTAGTTTTGCCTTTATTACTTTTTCTATACTTGTGTTTTCATAAATATTCTATATTTATGTATATCACAAAATAAAAACGTTTTCAATATCTTAAAAATGAAAATAATCTCTAAATTTATTGTCTGTTTTTTGAATAGGTACAATAACATAAATATTGTTTATGTAACAGATAAAGCCTTCGTTATAATACGAATAATAATAGAAATCAATGCAAAAATATTGTGATGCTTCCCAACCCAAAAGAAAAGAAAATCACAACTAAATTATGATTTCCTTTTGTTCTCCTGTAATAATTTTTATTGCATTATTAAGCTTATTTATTGTTGCATGGCTTGTAATATATCTTTCTCCATCCAGAGTAAAGCATATGTTTTTTCCATCTATTTTTATATCCTTACCTATAATTTCATTAGAATGTCTTTTGGCTTTAGATAGTAAAAAGAAAAGGAATTTAAACGTATCTATAAATCTATTTTTGGATAGGATGTATTTCAAATGAATCGAATCATCATTTATAGCTTCTATAGGGTATCCTGCCATGTATTTATTATCAATAATAAATGCTTGTGATATTTTTAAATTAATTCCATTTATGTTTACATCTGTCGCTTTTGATTTAAAGAAATCCTTTATACAAGCAAAATAATAGGCAAGCCTTCCCAGTTCCTTCTTTTTATCTGCTCTATAGGATACAGAAGTATATCGACCTATAGCTAGTCCATATAGGAAATACGTATCATTTACATGGTATGCATTCCTTTCTATGGAATTTCCTTTTATAATGATTTTTACGCATTTTTTAAGGTTTTTAGGTATTTTATAGCACTTTGCTACATCATTCATCGTTCCTCTTGGAATGATGGCTAAAGTAGGATTTTTCTTGCTATTTAGAATGCCTATTATAGCCTCATGTATGGTGCCATCTCCACCTGAGGCAATGATTAAATCATAATCCTTCGCATGAATAGATACATATTCTTTAATAGAGCCTCTTCCTAAAGTTTCAAAAATGTCTGTGGTGTATTCCACAGACAATTCTTTTTTTATATAATCGATTTCTTTTGTCTTAAGCCTTTTTCTACTGTTAGGATTATGTACTAAAAGAGCTCGCATTATTTCTTTTTTGTCTCCTTAGCATTCGCTTTAGGCTTAGCTTGAGCCTTTTTTTCAGGGGCAGGCTTCTTTTCTTCTACCTTTGGCTTTGACTTAACATTTAAGAATTGCTCAAACTTAGAATAATTATCCTTAGTACCCACAACAACTAAAATGTCTCCTGGAACAATTAAATCCATAGGCTTAGGAATTGCAAATTTATCATTTTTAATGACACCAACAATATTTACATCAAATAATACACGAACATTCATATCGATAATGCTCTTAGGCTCAAAGCCCTCACCAACAGAGATCTTTACCATTGTGTAATCCTCTGATAGCTGATAATAATCCAAAATGGAATCGGACATGATTTGGTTTGCTAAGGAAAGTGCTGTTGCCTCTTCAGGAATGATTACCTCTGTTGCTCCAAGCATTCTATAAACCTCTTTATGTCCTTCTTCGTCTGCACGAACCGTAATCTTTTTTACACCGAAGTTCTTTAAATTTAAAACGGTTAAAATAGATGCCTGTAAATTGTTACCAATCGCAACTACCGCATGGTCAATTTGATTTGCTCCAAGCTCCTTTAAGGCATTTGCCTTTGTGGAGTCTGCAACAAGGCAATGTGGGACAAACGGAGCAACCTTAGTTACGGATTCCTCATCAATATCAATAGCTAAAACATCTGCATCCATATTTGCTAACATCTTGGCAATATTTGCACCAAAACGACCAAGACCTATAATCATAAATGATTTCTTTTGTTGTATCTTTCTCATCCTATAATCACATTCTCCTCTACATATTTTATCTCTTCTTTTGAAGCACCAAGCCAATTCTTATTCACTACACCAATGATAGTTAATGGGCCAAGTCTACCAAAGAACATAATAAAGCATAATATAATTCTACTTGCAGCATTTAAGCTTGTAGTAATACCCATAGATAATCCTGTTGTTGAGAATGCACTCGCAACCTCAAATAGGATTTCTTGCATACCATACGTATCTGTTGTACCTGCTAAGGTTCTATCTGTCTGTACAATACTTACTGAGAAGGCACCTAAGAATACAATAAGTACACACATACCAATTAAAACAAACGCTTTAAATATTTGCTCATTGGATATTTTTCTTCCGAAGGCTCTAGCACTTTTACCTCTTGCATAGAACACAATCGCAATTAAAACGACGGCTAAAGTTGTCGTTTTAACACCACCACCAGTACCACAAGGGGATGCACCAATAAGCATTAAAACAACATACATTAAATAAGCACCTGGATAATCCTTTAAATTCGCTAAATTGTAGGTTGTAAAGCCTGCAGTTCTACAGGTTACTGACCCGAAAAGTGCCTGAAGCCATGTAAAATCTGGATCTCTTAGTGTTACTTTAATGAGTAATGCACCACCGAAGATTAAGAATAATGTCGTAACAATAGCTAGCTTAGAATGAAGAGAGAGCCTCTTCCATTTAAATCTCTTTTTAAAGATATCATCTATTACAACAAATCCACAAGATCCAATGATAATCATAGATATTGTTGTCATATTTACTAAAATATCATCCTTAAATCGGATTAAGGAATCCTCACCTAAATCGCCAAAAATATCAAATCCTGCATTATTAAATGCGGATGCAGAATGGAATAAGGATACTCCTAATGCATCCCACCAATTATCAAAATAATGTGTGAAGGAAAACATATTAATTCCAGCACATATAATTTGAACAGAAAAGGATATAATAACAATTTTTCTGACGAGCGGTATTAAACCAGATACAGAGTGTTGGTTTAATGCCTCTCTAAGTAAAAATCTATTGGAAACTCCAATTTTAGCACCAATCATCGTATAGAAAAATATAGCGATTGTAATGAAGGATAATCCTCCTATTTCCATAAGTATTACCATAACGATTTTTCCATAAATCGTAAAATTTGTAACACTATTTGTAGCAAGACCTGTAACACATACAGCACTGGTTGCCATAAATAGAGAATCCACAAATCCAATGGAATGATAGTCCTTTGTTGTAAATGGCATAACTAAAAGAATTGTTCCAACGATAATAATACTTAAAAAGCTTACAATGATTATAATGTAGGGATGAATCTTTTTGTTTTTCATATCCAACACCTCAACTTATGTTGTATTATACTATATTTTTTATATGTAAACAAGAAAAAGCCATTTTTATCATTGATTACGAAAAATATATTTTGAAAAAAAGAGCCAAATCATTTGGCTCAATTTTGTTATTCTTCAAGTTCTGGAATAGCCTTAGATATCGCCATCGCAAGTGCTCCTGTACCAATATGGCAAGAAACAGATAAGGAAAGTGGGCAGCAATCGATATGCCTATTAGGGAAAACCTCTTCTATTTCTTTAATAAATTCTAATACAGGGCCCTTATCCGTACCTGTATAGGCAACCTCTAAATATACATTATCGGTTCTACCATCTAAATCCTTTAAAAAACCATTGATGGATGCTTCACAAGCAGAAATCATAATCTTCTTTGCATTATTCAAATCGCGATTTCTCATTCTATATTTATCTAGCTTTTCACCCTTAATTGTTAAAATAGGCTTAAGCTTTAATAAGCCACCTAAGGCTGCAGCTGCAGGAGTGATTCTTCCACCCTTCTTTAAATAATAAAGAGTATCTAATGTAATATAAATATCTGAATTAAATTTTTCTCTTTCTAAGATCTCTTTAATCTCTTTTCCACTATAGCCCTTCTTTGCAAGATTAATGGCATCTAGGGTATGCTGACGCTGTGTTACAGAAATTCTTTGATCATCGACAACGAATACCTTATCCTTATACATTGCCTCAGCACTAACTAAAGCACTTTGGCAGGAATTGGATAATCCGCTAGACATAGGGATATAGACTACCTCATCATAGGATTCAAGTGCCTCATCCCATACAGAATTTACAAACCCAATGGAAGGCTGCGAAGTAGATACATTCGCCTCTCCTTTTAATTTTTCATAAAATTGTTCTTGTGTTAATGTTATATCCTCTAAATATTCCTCACCATCTATCATAAATGGCATAGGAACAACTCGAATTCCTAATTCCTTTGCTTCCTTCTGTGTGATTCCACTATTCGAATCTGTAATAATTGCTACTTTTGCCATAAAAGCCTCCTTATGTCAGAAACTGACAAACTCTCCATATCGGTTGTAGTATATCAACAAATGTAAAGCTTGTCAAACATTTTTTTATGTCATAATGTGATATAATTCAAGTTTTAAGAAACAAAAATATGAAAACTTGAGTAATAATGATATATCCTTATCTTTATTTGAAAGAGAAAAAGAGAGGCATTAATCTGCCTCTTCTGCTTCATTATCATTTCTTTTAATTTTGCCAAACACAATTAATAATAAATATAATCCACTATACATTGCAAGTAATATACCAAAGGCTACAATTGCAACTTGGAATATAACATGAGATATATTTAAAACTAATGCCAATCCTAAAAGAATATAGGGAACCTCATGTAAAAATCGCATTTTATGGTTTTTAGCTAACAGGATACGAATGAAAGATAAAAGGATTAGAAATACACCAAAAATAATAGAAATAATCATCTCATGGTTGATGATGAATACTATTCCTAAAAGAATAAATATAAGAGATGTGATAAACATATATATAAATCTTTTATTATATTTCATTTCCTTAAAGGAAAATAATAAAGGATATATGTTCACAAGTATGATAACAATACCAACAGAAATACAAATGGCATGAAGGAAATAATCATAATATAGGATACCAATGAGTGCTAAGGTAATGCCTAACACCATCCCTATAACTCCAAAGTATAAATTTCTTTTATTGTTCATTCTTCATCACCTTTATTTGCTCTATTATTTTTTCAATATTTGGCGATATTCTAGCTTTTTGAACCTGGGTTATTAGGCTCCCCTTCCAAATTTCTTTAAATTCTTCTTCCTTAAACCAATAATAAGCATCTGTTTCTCCCTTTTGTAAAACAATAGAATCTGCCTCAATATCTAAAATGGCAAGAAAGGTATGAGCTATTGCATGATCCGATATAAAGGTTTTAAAAAGTGAGATTCTATTTGGGCGTATACCAGTTTCCTCCATCAATTCTCTTTTTATGGATTCAAGGGGTTCTTCTCCATGCTGCATACAGCCAACAGTTACCTCTAAATGTCCTGCCATATAGGGCTTATCCTTACTTCTTTTTGTCATCAAAAAGGAATCATTTCTTAAGTTATAACAAACACATTCTACAATTCCAAAATAATACCCTTCAGGTATATGATTTGGACGTTCTATTAATAAATCACATGGTTTTAGGTTTTTATCATAAACCTGATAATATTCATGCATCATATCTTATAGGACTCCTTTATTTCTAGCAATTCAAAATAACGTTCCATTAAAGAATCATATTCCATAGATAAATTATCCTTTTCTAAAGATAATTCCATTAGCTTTTTATAATCCGTTTGGCATTCTTCTAATTCTTTTTCTATTTCACGGATTCTTTCTTCAATTTTAGGCATTCTACCCTCAGCCTCTTCAAGCTCACGACGAAGTGCGCTTGGCATACGGTTTGCCTTAGGCTTTTCCTTTTTGATAGCCTCTTCCTTTATCGTATTCGAATCATTCTTTGATAGATATTCGCTAAAGGATAATAAGGATTCTTCAATATAGCCATTTTTGAAAATAAATAGCTTATTACATATTTTATCTAGGAAATATCTATCGTGAGATACAACTAAAATAGGTCCTTTAAAATCCATTAAATAATTCTCTAATATTTCTAAGGTATATAAATCTAAATCATTCGTAGGTTCATCAAATAATAATACATTCGGGTTGTCGATTAGAACCTTTACAAGCTGTAATCTTCTTTTTTCTCCACCCGATAGCATCTTAACCTTAGTGTATTGTAAATCCCTAGAAAACAAGAAATTTTCAAGTAGGGTTTCTGCATCCATCTTACCCTCTAGGGTATCGATGATATTCTTTGTGTCCTTAATATAATCAATAACTCTAATTTCTGGATCAATCAATTCTAAATTCTGAGAAAAATAGCCTATTCTTAGGGTTTCACCCTTAATAAGCTCTCCACTAGATAATTGATCAAGCCCCATTAAAATACGGAATAAGGTGGATTTTCCTGCGCCATTATCACCTACGACTCCAATGATATCATCCTTAGCTAAATCAAAACTAAAATCTTGGAATAATATATGATCATTAAAGGCTTTAGAGGCATGCTTCATAGAAATAAGCTTTTTACCAAGCCTTGTTTCAATGCTTTTAAATTCCATAGATTTTTGTTCATTAAATTCAATTTCACTTAAAGCCTTAAAGCGTTCGATTCTAGCCTTATTTTTCGTTCTTCTTGCCTCTACTCCTCTTCCCATCCATTCTTTTTCGGATTTTAGGATTTGCTTTAGGTGCTTACTAGCCTTTTCCTCTTCTTCAAGTCTTTCAGCCTTTAAGGCTAAGAAGGAATCGTAATTCGCATCATATAAATAGATTTTACCAAAATCTAATTCCATCATTTTATTACAAACCCTTTGCAAGAAATATCTATCGTGGGTTACCATGAATAAGCCTTTTTTCCATTTGATTAAATATTTTTCTAGCCATAAAATAAGTTCATTATCTAAATGGTTTGTAGGCTCATCTAATATTAAAATATCACATGGAGTTACTAATACCTTAGCTAGGGCCAGTCTTTTTCTTTGGCCACCAGAAAAATGCTTGGTTGTAACACTTAAATCACTAAAACCCATCTTTGTCAAAATGCTTTTGGCTTCATATTCTATAACAGGGTATTCCTTAGTGGATTCCTCCATTACAATGGATAATAAATCCTTATTTTCATCAAATATAGGATCTTGCATCAAATAATTTATTCTCATTCCACCAGAAATGATAATAGCCCCTGAATTCGGCTTTTCATAACCCATAATAAGCTTTAGCATTGTGGTTTTTCCTGTACCATTAACACCAACAATACCAACCTTGTCTAAATCTGTAATAGAAAAGGAAGCATGGTCTAATATTTTTCTTTCGATATATTTAAATGAAACATCATCAAACGTAATATTCATAAGTGCCTCCCTTTTGTCTGTAATGAATTATAGCACAACTATAGATTGAACAAAAGTGAATAAAAATTTACTTTTGTTCTAACCGTGCCATCATTCTTAACACCGAAAAAGATCGTTCCTTCTCCAAACTTGTTTAGCATACCACAAACAGATTTCATAGCATTATTTGCTTTTCCGGAACTCTTTTTAAATTCTACATTTTCATTTTCTCTTTTTAACCTCTTGGCACCTCTTTCTACATTGTTATTATATCAAAAAAGCTTAATCTTTGTCACCAATTTTGCCACCAATTTTGTCACCAATTAATACATTTTCTTAATTTCAATATTAAAATTTAACACATTCCGAATCTCACCATTTGTTTTATTTTGTTGTCGAGACCAAGGTGAGAAAAACAACTTTGATACACTATTATGTTCAATCTTTTTACTTTGCACTGACCAGAATTTAGAAAAAAGAGCATTTTCACCACTAAAAAAGAAAAAAACTTTGATATTTAGCATATCAAAGTTGTTGTTTTCATATGGTGCCGGCGACAGGACTTGAACCTGCACGCTCGTCGCAATAGATTCTAAGTCTATCATGTCTGCCAATTTCATCACGCCGGCACGTTAATACTCTTGCAGTTCAAACTGCAATAAGTATTATACATAATGGTAAATCCTTTGTCAATAAGAAAAAAATTAATTTTTAAAGTATTTCTCCGTAGATTTTACCATTTTCTATTTTTGTGATTTTTACATTATAAAGCTTACCTATTTTATCTAAATCCTTAGGCATAAATACCTGTAAGAAATTAGAGGTATGTCCCATCATCATTCCTCCTAGAGTTTCCTGTTCTGGAATAATATCTAGGATACTTCCAATGAATTTCTTAGCGTATTCCTCCTCTAGATGATTCGATAATTCGATTAGTCTTTTCGCTCTATCCTTTTTCTCGCTATCCTTGATTTGAGGCATTAAGGATGCCTTAGTGCCCTTTCTCATAGAATAGGGGAAAACATGAAGCTTAGATAAGCCTAAATCCTTACATAGATTATAGGTTTCCATGAATTCAGCGTCCCCTTCATAAGGGAATCCTACAATGACATCGGTTGTAATAGAAATATCTGGTCTAGCACTTCTTAGGGCTTTTACCTTATCTATATATGCCCCTACATCATATTTTCTTTCCATTTTCGATAGGATTACATCACTTCCTGATTGAAGTGGTAAATGCAAGTGATTTGCAATGACCTTATGTCCCTTCATAAGAGCAATGAATTCATCATCTACCTCATTCATTTCAATAGAGGATACTCTTAGTCTTTTAAGCTTTGGTACCTCATCCAATATTCTTTTAACAAGTCCTGAAAAATTAACATCATGATCCTTGTATCTTCCTGTATGGATTCCGGATAAAACAACCTCTAAATAGCCCTCATTCGTAATTCTTTTTAATTCCTCTATTACCTCATCTATAGGCTTACATCTTACTCTTCCTCTAGCAAAAGGAATTATACAATAGGTACAATAGTTTTCACAGCCATCCTCAATTTTAACGAAGGCTCTAGTGTGATCATAGCTTGTTACACCAAGCTTTTCATACTCTGTTGTCTCTAAAATATTTAGAATATCGATTCTTTTTTCTTTTCTTTTTCCACTAATCATAGAATCAATAGTATCTACTACAGATTTCTTATTCCCATTACCGATGAGAATATCGATTCCATCAATTTCCTTTACCTCATCATTGGTTTGGGCATAACAGCCCATAACACAAATGATGGCAGAGGGATTCATTTTTATACATTTATGAATCATTTTACGGCTTTTAGAATCTGCTGTATTCGTTACACTACAGGTATTGATAATAAAGCAATCACAATCGCTATCTGCCTCACCTACTATATACCCTCTATCCGTAAGCTCGCATTTTAGCGCATTGCTTTCATAAATGTTCACTTTGCAGCCTAAGGTTATAAAGCCTACCTTTTTCATTTTTTTAGCTCCATTTCATAACTGATTGCAGATAATATATAAAATACTGCTGTTTCTGTTCTTAATATTCTTGGACCTAAGGCACAAGGAATAAAGCCCTTAGCCTTTAGGTATTCCAATTCCGCATCATCAATTCCACCCTCAGGACCAATGACGCATGCGACTCTCATATTCTCACTTAAATTGGATATAATGTTCTTAAATGCCTTTAATTCGCCATTTTTTGCAGATTCCTCATAACATACAATTTTTACATCAAAAGACGAAAAATCGATAGTTTTTAGATGAGGTATGGAAGGTATTTCTGGAATACTATCTCTATAGGATTGTTCTGCGGCCTCTTTGGCTATTTTTCTAAAGCGTAGAAGCTTAGAATGAATCTTTTTTTCTTCAAGCTTTACTATGCTTCGCCTCATAAATGTAGGAACAATTTCTTTCGCACCAAGCTCAGTTCCATGCTTGATAATTTCTTCCATTTTATCGCCCTTAGGATAGCCTTGAAATATAGATACAAAAACCGGCAACTCTGTATTACCGGCTTTTTCTTCTAATATTTCAAAAGTAACCTCATCCTTAGTAACGGTATTAATTTTTGCATAATAGGTTTTATTAGAATCACTTACCATTATCTTCTCCCCACCCTTAAAGCGTAGGACTGTTTGAATTTGGTATGCATCATCGCCTAAAATAACTCTACTTGATAAATTTTCTTTTGTGATGAAGTATTTTTGCATAATTATTGTTCTTTATACTTTCTATATTTCATTTCCATTAGGAATAATAATGGTAATCCTAAAACATCAGCTGTAATAAAGCCACATGCATAGAAACAAGAGAAATATACAGCCTGAGCAAAGCTTTGATCTACCATTGTAAAGAAAGCCATAGCCCAAATAACAAGGCCGATGGCAGCAAAGGCTAAATAAACTGCATAAGCTGTAATACGTAGGGCAGGTACGAATACGCTAATATTATGCTTTGCAGCCTTTAATACCATTTGATATGTTTCCTCATCCATTGCCTCAGTTACAATACAATCATATGCATATGGTGCCATATTCTTTTTTTCATCTACATCACCCTTGTTATTTTCAACAAGAGGGCAAATGAATACTAATTCCATAGTTTCATTATTCTGATATAGGTTATATAAGCCTTTAAACTTTCTTTTCATTTCAATTCTTGTGTATTTTGAGAAATCAATTACAGGCTCCTCTACTTGATTAAAGCAACCAGCGTTAACCAAATGGATAGCCTTCTCTGCAAGCTCTCGATTATTTTCAGCTAATAATAGCTTTTCATATTCCTTAAGTTCTTTTTGATTATCAGGAATTAAATTTTCTTCCTGTTCAACCTCTTCTAATCCTTCAAATTGATTTTGTTCCATAACAAATACCTCCAAAAGTAAACTATTGTAATTTTATCATTATTCCAACGTCAATTCAAGCATAAGAGAAAAGACCTGATGAAATCAGGCCATATCTTATTTAAATAAGCTCTTAAATTTTTCCCAAGGAGATTTCTTTTCCTTTTTTTCGCACATTTGTAGCTGAGAAATAATATCTGCCTCTTCCTTAGATAGGCTCGTTGGAACTACGACATTACAAATGACGTATTGGTCACCTCTTGAGGATCCACCCTTAGGGTTTTTGGTACCTCTACCTCTAAGACGAAGCTTTGTGCCTGGCTGAGTTCCCTGAGGAATCTTTAAAGAAACATTACCATCGACGGTTGGAACCTCGATAGTATCACCTAAGGCTGCTTGGCTGAAGGATAGTGGAATTTCAAGATAGATATCTTGGCCATCACGCTTAAATTGTGGATGCTCAGCCGCAAAAATCTTGATATATAAATCGCCATTAGGGCCACCATTAAAGCCAGCCTCACCTGCACCTGCCACACGAATGGTCATACCAGATAGGATACCTGCTGGAATGTTTACATCGACCTCTTTTGTTCTTCTTACTCTACCCTTACCATTACAATCTGGACACTTCTTTGTGATGATCTTACCCTTTCCGTTACAGTCTGGGCACTGAGCCTCTACATTGGTGTAGCCGAATATTGTCTGTTGACGCATAATAACTCGACCACGTCCACCACACTTAGGACATGTTTTTACATCGTTTTTCGATTCGGCACCAGATCCACCACAGCTCATACATTCATCATCTACTGTGATACGGATTCTCTTTTTACAGCCGAAAACTGCCTCCTCGAAGGTAATATTCATTTGTTTTTCTACATCCGCACCCTGGTGAGGTCCACTTGAGGTTCTTCCTCCACCACCAAAGAAGGAATTAATAATATCCTCAAATCCACCAAAGCCAGCACCACCAAAGCCAGATGCGCCTGCACCACCGAATCCAGCAGTAGGATCATCAAAGCCATATTGATCATATCTTGCACGCTTTTGTGGATCGGATAAAGTCTCATATGCCTCATTGATTTCCTTAAATTTTTCCTCAGCACCTGGTTCCTTATTTAAATCTGGATGATATTTCTTAGCCAAGGAACGATATGCTTTTTTTATTTCATCATCTGAGGCTCCCTTTTGCAATCCTAAAACCTCATAGTAGTCACGCTTAGCTGCCATAACTACACCTCCTATATCAAAGATAATTGAAGGGCAGAGTTGCCCTTCAAAATCTTAAACTCTATTTATTATTGTACATCCGAAAAATCAGCATCTACTGTTCCATCAGAGCCTGCGCCACCCTGGTTTCCACCATCGTTTGGAGTTCCCTGGCCCTGAGTCTCTTGATATGCCTTAATAGCGATATCCTGAGCTACCTTTTCAAGTTCTTCCTTCTTAGTACGTACTAAGTTTAGGTCATGGCTATCGATAGCCTTTTGTAATTCCTCACATAGGCTTTCTGCGTTAGCCTTTTCTGTAGGATCTACATTCTTAAGGTCATTTAGAGACTTCTTAGTCTGGAAGATTAGCTGATTAGCCTCATTTAATAGATCAGCCTCCTCCTTACGCTTCTTATCGGATTCAGCATTTTCCTCTGCTTCCTTAACCATACGTTCAATTTCAGCATCAGATAAGCCTGAACCAGACTGAATGGTAATCTTTTGTTCCTTACCAGTACCTAAATTCTTTGCAGATACATTAACGATACCGTTCGCATCGATATCGAACTTGACCTCAATCTGTGGAACTCCACGAGGTGCAGCTGGAATATCCGCTAGCTGGAATCTACCTAATGTCTTGTTATCCTGAGCCATAGGACGCTCACCCTGAAGTACATGGATATCAACCGCTGGCTGGTTATCTGCAGCTGTAGAGAATACCTGGCTCTTTGAGCAAGGAATTGTAGTGTTTCTTGGAATCATTACTGTAGATACACCACCTAAAGTTTCAATACCTAAGGATAATGGAGTAACATCTAGTAATAATACGTCCTTAACATCACCAGTTAATACACCACCTTGGATTGCGGCACCCATTGCTACAACCTCATCTGGGTTAACACTCTTATTAGGCTCCTTGCCTAATTCTCTCTTAACTAATTCCTGAACTGCAGGCATACGAGTTGAACCACCAACTAATAATACCTCATCTAGATCCTTTGGAGTTAGCTTAGCATCCTTTAATGCTCTTCTTACTGGTCCTAAACAGCGCTCAGTAAGTGGACGAGTTAAATCCTCAAACTTAGCTCTGGATAATGTTCTATTTAAATGTAATGGGCCGGATGTTGGAGACATAGAAATGAATGGTAATGAAATTTCAACAGAGGTTACACCAGATAGGTCCTTCTTTGCCTTTTCTGCTGCATCCTTTAATCTTTGAAGTGCCATCTTATCGTTAGATAGATCCACACCAGATTCCTTCTTGAATTCATCAACTAACCAATCCATAACCATCTTATCGTAATCATCACCACCAAGTACGTTATCACCTGCGGTTGCTAATACCTCAAATGTACCATCTGCTAAGGATAGGATAGATACATCGAATGTACCTCCACCTAAGTCGAATACTAATACAGTCTTTTCCTTATCCTGCTTATCAATACCATAAGCTAGGGCAGCTGCAGTTGGCTCATTGATGATACGAAGTACATCAAGACCTGCAATCTTACCTGCATCCTTAGTTGCCTGACGCTGTGCATCGTTGAAATATGCAGGAACTGTAATTACTGCCTTATCTACAGTCTCACCTAAGTAAGCCTCTGCAGTCTTCTTTAGATTCTGTAGAATCATTGCAGAAATTTCCTGTGGAGTATATTTCTTACCCTCAACATCTACACGGTAAGCATTATCTCCCATATGTCTTTTAATAGATGAAATTGTGTTAGGGTTTGTAATAGCCTGTCTCTTTGCTACATCACCAACCTGAATTTCACCATTCTTGAAAGCTACAACAGATGGAGTAGTACGTGCTCCCTCTGGATTTGTAATAACCTTTGCGTCCTGTCCTTCCATAACAGCAACACATGAATTTGTTGTACCTAAATCGATACCAATAACCTTATTTGATGCCATAATAATTCCCTCTTTCCTTATTAACTAACTAATTCTTCTTCAGAAGCTTTTGCTTCTACCTTTTCTTCTTTCTTTTTATTTACAATAACCATCGTAGGTCTTAGAACTCTATCCTTATACATATATCCTGCTTGCTTAATTGCTAAGACTTCATTTTCCTTTTTGTCTTCCTTAAAGTCTGTATCAACTACTTGCATAACCTTTGGATCGAATTCTTCACCAACGTTTGCTACAATTGGTGCTAATCCCTCAGCCTTTAGGATATCTACTAATTGGTTTGTAATCATCTGAAATCCAATAACATAATTTTGTATTTCAGGTGATGGAGCCGGCATATTTACAATCGTCTTAAGCATATCAATTGGATTGATTAATTCACCAACAACCTTTTGAGATGCATACTTACGATCCTTAATTGCTTCTTCCTTAATTCTCTTTTTGGTATTTTCAAGCTCCGCATAAGCCTTAAGATATTCATTCTTAAGGTTTTTGTAATCCTCTTCAAGCTTTTCTTTTTCAGCCTCAAGCTTTTGGATTTGCTCTTTATACTTGTCTTTCTTTTCTTTCTTTGATTCTTTTTTTACTTCCTCTTTTGATTCTTCTTTAGATTCATCTACAGATTCTTCTTTAGATTCATCTACAGATTCTTCTAAAGCTTCCTCTAAAGACTTTTCCTTAATCTCACTATCCAACATCATCACTACCTTTTATCTAATTTTTTCATACTGTTCGCTACATATTCAAGTAGTGGAATTGTAGCACGATAATTCATTCTTGTGGGACCTACGAATAGAATGGTTCCCGTTTCATTTTCATTAATCGAATATGGAATTGTTATAATGGAGCATTCCTCAAGTCCGTTACATAGATTCTCTGAGCCAATATGAATCTTAATGCCTTGAATTTCTTGTGTTGTGAAGCTCTTCATTACCTCACTATTAATTGCGGCAACAACCTTTTGAATGACCTCTCTATCTTGGAATTCAGGCTGACTGAATAGCTTAGATAATCCAGCATCATAGGTTTCGCCCTTTAAGAAATTTCCAAACGATTTAATCATAAAATTTAAGATATCATCTTGGAAATCTACCATTTGTCTTATTCTTGGCTTACAAGCCTCCTTTGATAAAACATCCCTAATTTCATAAATGCTTCTACCATACATTGCAGTATCAAACATAGAAATGATTCGCATCAAGTCATCCATTTTATATCCTTGTGGAATATAAATCTTACGGCTTTCAACATCACCTGTAGATGTAACAATGAGTAATACAGCCTCATTATTCGACTCAAGTGGAACAATTTCCATCTTTAAGACCCTCGCAAGCTCACTAGATGTACCAATGATTGCGGTATAATAACCAGTTAAATTACTTAAGAAGTTTGTAAGCTTCTTAATAGCTTCTGCCTTATCAATGGTCGTATTATCTAATATTTCATCTACATATTTAAAATATTCACTTACAACCTCATCCCTTATTACTAAATGATCTACATAATATCTATAGCCTATTTCCGATGGGATTCTACCTGAGGAGGTATGTGTCTTTTTTAAATATCCTGTTTCCTCTAAACGCTGCATTTCGTAACGAATGGTCGCACTAGAATATGTTAAATAAGGCTTTTCTGTTAAAACCTTAGATCCAACGGGCTCATTCGTTGTGACATACTCTTCAATTATTGCTTTTAAGATTAGCTTTTGCCTATCCGTTAACACAAGCATCACTCCTTTAGGACATTTGCACTCCCAAACTTCAAGTGCAACTACATTATAAGGCTTTTCTTTGGCACTGTCAATCAAAAAGTGCCAAAAGTTTAAATTTTAGTTTCAAAGGGTGTCAAAGAGTGCCAAAAAGGACCATTTTAGAAAACTAGGGTATAAGAAAAAGGCCTTCAAAATGAAGACCTCATATTCTTATTCCTTATTATCCGTTTCCATACCCTTAGAATCATCTCTTTGTTCTTTGATGAATTCTGTTGTTTCCTTCTCAAGATCCTCTGAAACATTCAAGTGGGTAGGCTCATATTGCTGAACCACAATTTGGTCATAGGAAATATCAATACCAGCATTGTGGAAGGCGATGTAATATTCTCTCATTAAATCACGCTGAACCTGGTATCTATCCTCTTCTAGACATTTTGCAATAATCGTTACAGCAATATTCGATGCACCAAAATCAGAAACACCCTTGTAGAATGGTCCTTCTACAATTCCTGGTATTTTAACTCTAAATGCTTCAAAATTATCCTTTAAAATCTTTTCAATATGCTGTACAGGTACATCATATGGGAATAGACAATCTACAACAGCTAAGGATAATTCCCTAGACATATTGACTACATTCGAAATATCGGAATTGTTAATAATCTTAATATTTCCTGCATAATCTAATAGCTTTGTTGCACGAATACCAATTTCGATTACAGTACCTCTAAAATCATCAATCGTTACAATTTCACCTACGTTGTATTCATTTTCAAAAATGATGAACATACCTGCAACGATATCGGCAATAAGACTTTGGCAGCCTAAACCTATAACTAGGGTTAAAATACCTACTGAGGCAAAGATTGCGGTTGCATTCACACCTAAAGCCTGAAGCACAAAGATAATAATTGCGATGGCACATGCGTATTTTACAAGTCCATCAAGTAAGGTTAATACCGTTTTCGCTCTATCCGATTTTTTCATTCTATATTGGAAAATCATACGAATGAGCTTACATACAGCATAAATGACAACAATATAGATAATGCTTTGAATCAAAGTAGGAAGATGTGTCATGAAATCCTTACCTATTTTTTCTGTATCTACTACATTATCCTTAATCCAAACGGATATACTAGCTCCTGGGTTTGCCATTTCAATGATGATAAATGTTAAGGCTGCAACAAGAACGACGCCCAAGATGACGAGCTCTACAATCGTAAAGCCCTTTTTCGTTTTCTTATTCTTCATTTTCTTTTCCTCCTACTTAAGAAATATAATAAGTTTTTGTACTATATCCAATTTCACTATTACCCTCAGATAGAGTAATAGAACCAACAAAGGTATTACGGCTTGATGGATTTACCTCAGTTACAACAACTAAAATCTTACCATCAGATGTGGTAACCTTCGCTATATAACCATTTAGATCATATTCACCATCGGTAAGTGAAATAATATGATCCGTTTCCGAAAAGCGAATATTTATATCCTGATTCTTATTTAAATAAGCCTCATCAAGGGTATAAGAAACATAATATTGGTTGGTATTACTATCCATTGAAATCTCTCCAGCAAGTAATGCCGTATTCGCTGGCTTATTTAGAACATATGCATAATGATCATAATAAATCTTTAAATCATCCTTTAGCTCATATACGATAATGGATACCTTATAGGCCTTATCATCAATACCTGTAAAGGTATATTCTTTATCTGTTATAAGATTCGATGTATATAATGCATTACCTGTAGTGCCAATAGAATCTATGGAATATAAGGTGATCTTATATGCATAATTTGGATATTCATCCATCTTAAAGCCTGTGTTGATACTTAAATTCATCTTATCCCCATCAAGTCTTTCCATAGTATATCCTTGATTTGCACTATCAAAGAATTGACTATTATAGTTATAATAGCTTTCATAAGGCTTGTCAAAGGATATATTATAATTCTTAGTTTTATCCTGATAGATAATATTAAATTCTAATTCCATAGATGTTGAATATTCTCTATTCTTATATTGATCCTCAAGGTAGCTTGTATCCGAATGTAAGAAAATTAATTCGTTATCAAATTCACTACCTAAAATCGTTCTTGGGTTATTTTCTAGTGGAGCACGATAATTCTTACCAGAACCACCCTTTATAACCTCTATTTCATAATCCTTATAGGAAATCTTAATAGGGCCTACATAGGCTATAACCTCGCCTACAGTCTCATATACTGCCGTATGCTTTAATTCTATATAGATAACATCTGTATCATCTACAGCTGGTGCTAAATTGCCATTTTCATCCCTATAAATTTTTGTGATTCCATCTACAGTTACTCTATCATATAAAACATCATTTACAGTATCATATACGGCTTTATAGCCTGTATAGGTATAAGAAGAATTCGTAAGACCTAAAATTTCATATTCATAATTTATATCCGTAATCTCTAATTGCTTAAGTATTTCAACCCTATAGGTAACCTCTTTATCATTATTATCACGATAAGTAACAATAAAGATAAAGTCTTCATATGCACCACTTAGGGTATGCTCATCTAATGTACCCGATAGATCATTTGTTTCTACTACATTCTTTCCATACTGAATTTCTATAGATTGTATAGTTAGATCAGTCATCGCACGAATTTCATAATCAAAGGAAATATAATCTGTATTATCCATATAGGTATAATCGGATACCGTTATGAAATCGATATAATCTCTTGATGTTATAACCTCTAAAGTATTGGTATCTATAACCTCAAAGGTATATTTTATGATACCTTCTTCTTTACTTGTATGAATGTCAAAGGATGAAGAATCAAATGTACCTTCCTCACTATTCTTTTCTCCATTTGCATATTCCTTAGTGATTCTATAGCTTAGATTCTCTGAATATGTCGCTCCTTGAAAGAATACACCATCACTATTGATGCCAACCTCTACAATAGAGGCCGCATTTAATATATGCTTACCTATAATCTCTTCATATAGAACTAATTCATTTTGACCATAGTTTCTTATGAATTTTGTCTTTATATAAACAACCGAATATGTATTTGGAATGTCTATATATGCTTCCTTATAATAGTTATAAATAGGTCCCGCACTCGTAATTAGATTTTGGTAATTCGAATCTGAATATACCTCAATTAAAGGATTATCGGCATCATTTTCGGATTGATAATCGCTATAGCCAACCGTTAAGGTATAGCCATTTTGACCTACATTATCGTTTACATAGCACTCACTATAGGTAATATTGGAATCTGCAATCGTATAGGACATGGTTTCTTTAAGCGATGCACTATTTACAATTTCACCAAATGTATTCATGAAATCCTTAGGGAAATAGCTATAGGTTACTATAGGCTTTTCGTAATTACCATCTACTACATTACCTGTAAAGGTTATTATAATTTCATAATAGGTGATATCTTCTACACTATAGAATGCAGATACAGTAATCGTTTTATTATCTATAATACTATCGTAAGTATAATATCCACCCTGATCTACATATTTACTAGCACAATATTGATAATCATAGATTGGAATAACTATATCCTCTTGATTAAAGGATAGGGTAACATTTTCTCCTTCTACCTTATTTGCATCTACATTAAATCTTATTACCGTCGTGTCATCTTCTTTATTATAATATAGCATATCCTCAGATATAGCCTTAAGCTTATCATCGATAGATAATGGACATACCTTTCTATCATAATAAGAATAAATAAATTCATTATCCTCTGTTAATACTTTATCATAGCTATTTTTATATAGATTTAAGGATAAAGGATTTACGGGTACATATTCACCATCCATAAGCTTATAATAGGATACACCCACCTCAAAGATTGAAGATACAACCTTTTCATAGGCACCATTTTGTTCTACATATAAATCTAAAGAAGAAGGCGTTACTAAGGTATAGGTATGGCTTAGATCATCATAGATATAATAGGCTGTATCTTGGAATTCCTCTTCTTGTGCGAGTACTAAGCCAAGGGTTCTTCCTTCACTAAAGCCTAAGCTCTTAGGTGTTGCAAGAATATAGCTTCCATCTATATATTGGAAATATTTCTTCTCACTATCGAAATAGGTATCCTCTGTTAAGATATAATCTTCCTTTACCATTAAGCCTAGGCTTGATGGTAGAGCCAATATATATTTTTCTTCAAAAACATAATATTGTTTATTGCTATCAAATGCTGTATCTAAAGATAATTCATAAGAAGCTGTATCTAAAGATGGATCTACAATATACTCATATAAGCCTAAGCTTTGTGGATTTACAATAATATATTCATTACCTTGGTGTTGGTAATATATAGTATTATCTATGAAGGAATCCGATGCCTCCTTGTATGAGCCATCTCCTTTTTCATATAGATTATAATTTGCTGGAGATGGATTATTCTCACCATTTATTCCTATATATTTATCTAATGCTTTATAATATATAGTTAAATTTATATTTTCTAAATCATATGGTACGGCTAGTTTATAATGTGAAGAGCTAAAATATTCTGTATGACCATATCTTGTAATACCATCTTCCTTATAGGAATAATTTATAGTACATACAATTTCACCCTTAGTTGTAGTTTTTCCTAAATCGAAATCGAAATAATAATGCTTTAGTCCGTTATCTTCTGTTACAATATAATAATTATCCTCTGGAATAGAATAATTATCTACATCATCATAGCTTGCAATCTTATTGAAGGTTCCATTTGGAATATTTATTATTTCCTTGTAGCCTAAGGATTCAATTCTTAAATCTAAATAAGTGATATTATCTGTATGAACTAGAGGTATTTTATAATATCCATTTATATAATCTACCTTATCTATTTCTTCATCATCCTTAGTAGAAATAATATATTTATATTCCATGGTTCTATAGGTTTCATAATCTAGTGGCCCTTCGGTTAAGACCATAAGCTCTAGCTCACGAGTGATTTTTACACCATCGATATATGCATCAATGTCTAAGAATGCATAATATTCGGAATTCATATAGTTTGCATAATAATCTAAGGAAACTTCAGTTTCTAAAGAAATCGTTTCCTTTTTCATTTCGCGAGAAATATGTAATGTACCCTTTTTATAATAAATGGTTGTATTATAGATAAGCTCATTCGATGTAAGATTCTCTACTCGAATACTACCCTTAGCGATTAAATCATCAAAGAGATCATTTGTACCAGAATCAAATTGAACCATTGCCGTTTCGAAGGTAGCATTATTCATTTCTATCTCATATGGGATAGTAACAATTGCATTTTCATCAATTTGATAAGGAAAGTAGGTAATATTTGCATCATCCTTTGCATAAGTATAGGATCGAATGAAATTACCATCGATATCAAAAATGGATAAGGTGATACTTGAAATATCTTCATCGGTATAGGTATTTAAATCGTAATCTAGGTCAAATACCTCCTCTAAAAAGCCAATAAATCCTCCTTCTATCTTTCTTTCCTTCTTATCGCTATAGATGAAATCAATAGAATAGGTATAGGACTTCTCACTATAGCCATCAACGGAAGAAACACTTAAGGATAGCTCTTTTTCAAGTAAATCGAAGTTTACCATTTTAAATGGATCCATAACTTCCCTCACCTGAGGTGTGAATAGGGAATTTTTAAATGTAGCCTCATATAGAAGAATACCAGCTTCTGTATTTGTTGCTTCCTTGGTTGTAGTTACTGTAGGTACTGCCACCTCAACCACCTTATGGGATGAATCATTTTGACAAATTGCAGTAGCTATAACTTCTGTGTTATCCATATTCCATTCATAGCTAATTTGAAAGTCATGACCGAAGGTTAAATCCTCTTGGATATAATTTATAGATACAGCATCAAAGCTCTTTCCATTAGAAATTGGAACAAATTCTAATATCAATTCCTTTGTTTTTATATTTTCAAATGTAAGTGTGTCCTCTATAGAATTCTTTGTTTGTAATAGGTTCCTATCGGTATCATATACATTTAATCTATAGGAATCCAAAGAATTTGCTTGTTCAAATTTTGTATCTATAGAAAGAATATTCTTACATAAATCTAAGGATACATTTTTACTATCTAAGCTATATTTTGATGTGAATTCACCAAAGCCTGTTGGGTATTCTACAACAAATTCATTGCTTCCAATAGGGATTTCTTCGTCATTCCTTTTTGTATAAACGATTATTGCAGCTGTAAAGCCATTATATAAATTTTCTATAGTGGACTCTACATTATAGCTTGTAATCACTAAAGTATCAGAATCATTATTGTTTAATAGAACCTTATAATAGAATTCCTCTCCAATATTATATGGATCATTAATTTTAATAGTATAATCTAGATTATAAATACTATGATCATAATCTAATACTGGATTAAAGGTAATGGATGCGGTTGGATCTTTCGCATCAATTCTATTTTCACTAAAGGAATAGGTGCCAATATGACGCTTAGCATAGTATCTTTTTTGATTTCCAATTTCCTTTGTTGGAGTTAGGTAAATATCAATACCAGATAGGTTTGCAGGAACATTAAAGGAGGCAATCGTATCACACCCTTCAATGCTTAAAACCAAATCATCCTCTTCTCTATTAAGCTTGTAATTGGTAAGAATAGAATCATATTCTCCCGTCTTATAGACATCAAGAATATAGCCCTCATGTTCATTTTCAGGCATAAAGCCAGTATCGATAGATATGAAATAGGAATCCTCACTTGTCGTGATGACTGGGGCTTTAAAATCAAAGGTCGATTGATAGATTTCATCTGCCATATAATCTGGATAGGTTAGCTTATAGCCTAATTCACCAATCTTCGTCAATTCATCATAATAGGTCGTATATGCAGCAAAATAAACATTTTGTCCTTCATATAAATCATTAAAATAGCCTCTAAAATAATTCTCTTCATCTAATATTTTATTGGTTTCAACCAACTTTTCATCAATATAGATTTCCAAATAGGTTTGATATCCTGTTTGATAATAATCGGAAACAAATACATTATAATCTAAATCAAAGGATCCATCCTCTATAGATATTGTAGGTTCAATATCAAATACGGCCTTAGGACATTCTAGCTTAGATGTGTAGCAATCTAAGGTATAGTAGGTAATATCACCTAAATCATCATTCGATGCGACTATAGATACCGTATATCTTCTATTTGGAATTAATCCAGTAACAATTTGTTTTTGGATACCTGCCTCATGAATTTCATATTCCGAATGAAAGGTATCATTATAAACCTTAACCTTATATAGGGTGTCTTCGGTTAATTCGGATACATCTATTTTATATTGTAAGTAGTCACTTCCTGCAGTAACCTCTAAAATTTCTACCTTAGGGGATGCATTCATTACCGTTGAGCCTACTGTAGCCGCAACAATTGCGCACGCAGAAATAATCGATACTCCACCAGCAAGCGAAGTCGATGCAGTAACTACAGAAGAGGTTGCTTCTATACTAGAGGCTGTAGAGTTTATCGTAGATATATTCCCCTCTATAGCTTCTCCATTTATATTTGCTCCTTCAGCTTCTATATTTTGACCCTCAGAGTTCATATTTTCACTTTGGCTCTTTTGATTTAGCTTTTCCTCAAATCGATTCTTAATAGCCTTTTTTTCAGGGGCAGGCTTATCATTAAAGCCTTCCTTAAATTTCTTAATTTCAGGAGGTAGTGGCGCTATTTCCTTCGGCTTATAATATTCAATTGCATCAAATCTTTTAAATTCTTTGATTTTTCTATTATATTCGAATTCCTTTTTTCTATTAAATTCGTCCTTCATAGAGTCCCTCCTTATCTTTATATTAAAAATTCATTAAAAAATTCATTTAAGCCTTTATAAATTTTTCTCAGGTTATTTCTTTCCTTAAGCTCTCTTATTTCCTTTTCATAAAGCTTAAGTAAACAATCCGATGTCACTAATTTATATATATTCTTCTTTTTAATGACATAATCATGTAGATCTTTTAAATAGGCTTCTCTTTTATCCTTTAAATCATCAAAATCAAATAAATTAGAATTTAATACGGTATAAATTCCTAATGTGGATTGAATAAAATAAGGAAATCTCATTTTACTCTTTATGCTTGTTAAATAATCATATACATATCTTGCACAAGACATAAAATCATCAAAGATATCTACCATATAATTATATTTTGATTTTTTCCTTGTTAGACTTAGCTCATTCATTTTCCATAAATAGGATACGATATCCAAATAATGGATTTCCTTAGGGCTTAATGTACCAACAAGACAGCTTGTAAAATAAGAATCCTCTAAATGTCTTACATTGGGATGAAATCTTAAATTATGATCCTTAAGATAAAATCTTTTATAAACCTTTCCATGCATCCATGGGAATGTTTCTTCTCTTTTTCTTAATCTTAAGGATTTTTGATTATCAAAATAAACCTCAACCATGATATTGGTAACTAAATAATCCGGATTATATTTTTTTAAATAATCTAAAATCTTAGAGAGTACATTCAAATCTATAAGCCTATCATCCGCATCGAAAAACATAATGAAGGGCTCATCTGTCATATCGATACCTCTTTGCCTTGTAAGACCTGGTCCTAAATTCTTATCATTCCTCAAATACAAAATATTTAATTTTTCATACTTCATTAAAAATTCATTGGATAATAAAACATTCGATGCATCATTTAGGATCGTTACATGAATGTCATGAAAATCTATATTTTTTTGATTTTCTATAGAATCTAATAAATCTTTAATTTTATGTTCATCCTCCATGTATTGTGGAATGATAATATCTAGCATAAATATCTCCCATTCTTTTATTCTATAAAGCCATTTTCCTTTAAATATTTTATAGAATTTAAAGCTTTATTATAATCGGATATCTCAATTAAAATCGTGGTTGTATCCTCTAACTTTCGAATATATTCAAATACCTTTTTAAAATCGATTGAGCCCTTACCAATTTCATCATGAGAATCCATAATTCCATCATTATCGTTGATATGAATATGCTTAATATAAGGCTTAAGCTCAGAAAACCATATATCTAAGCTTGTATTTGAGAGATTCGCGTGGGCAAAATCGAGACAAACGCCAATTCTTTCATGATTTATTTCTTTAACCAAATCTCTTAATAAATAGGGATCTAAATCAAACATATTCTCTATATAGATCTCTAAATTAGGAAATTCCTCTATTAAGGATAAATACGCTCTCTTATTATATTCAATCCATCTTCTTCTGTATTTTTGATCCTTCATCCAGGTAATATAATTCGTATGAAATATAACACCCTTACAATTGAGCTTATCTGCAATCTCTAGCGATTTTTTCACTCGATCTAAGGAGATATTTTGAATCCTTTGATCCATAGAATCTAATACAATATCAAAGAATGCCCCATGAAGTGTATCCATAGTACGATTTAATTTTTTATATTCGCTTAGGATATCCGATATTTTATTTTCATCATCTAATGTATCCGGAATAAAAAATTCATTATATTCAAACCCTAAATTGTATTTTTTAGATAATTCTATATATTTTTCTTTTTCCTTAAGATTGGGAACAACAAAATATCGCATAGAACCTCACCTCAATTGATACACTAATTATATAATTATAATTAGATTTTTTCAAATACATTTAAATGATGATATCGCTTTTTCTATTGCTTAGGAAATGAATATAAAGTGTATCCATATAGAGTTTCATTTTTTATGTTCACTTATGATATCCGATTGTCTATTTTCATCATCTAATGTATTAAGAAGAAAATATCCTATAACGCTAACCTAAATGAACACACTAATTATATAGTATAATTAGAATTTTTCAACTACATTTAAAAGAATATATTGCTTTTTCTACAATTTACAAAATGAAAGATATTATGGTAAAATAGTACATAAACGAAGAAAGGCATATTTTGGTATGGAAAAATTCAAAACAATTTGGAAAAAATTTCATATTACCGCTTTATTCATCGTAATTTCCGTTTATCTTCTACTGGTTACCTTATTATATTTTATACTGAAGTGGAATAATGTTTTAGGCCCAAATAATGAGCCTTACTCATTCATAGATGTATTCATATTTAATGTTTTAGCCTTAGCAGGAAATGATTATGAATTCATAGACAATAACCAAACAAGACTATTAGGTGTTATCTTCTTAGCCTTTGGTACAATCGCTATTTCTATGTTTACAGGTTATATTTCCTCTGCGTTTGTAGAAAAAAGATTAAATCAAGAAAGGTCGATAAAGAAAATGCAGCAAATGAAAAACCATATTCTTATACTAGGATATAAAAATGATTTAAAGGCATTAATCTTAGATATTATAAGAAAAAATGATAAATTAAAAATGGAGAACATCATTTTAATTAATAATCTAGAACAAGAAAAGCTAGATTTAATTAAAGAGGATAAGGATTTTAAGAATTTAAATATCTTAAAGGGTGATTATACGATTGAGCAAACCTTGATCAATGCGAATGTTAAAGAAGCTTCTAAGGTTTTAATTATTGGTGAAAATATAGAAAGCCTAGATGATGAATTAATTGATTCTAGAATCTTTGTTACAGCATTAATGGTAAGAAATTTAAACTCAAAATGTCATATATGCTGCGAGGTAAGAACAAAAAGATATAGAGATTATCTTTTACAGCAAAATTGTGCTGAGGTTGTTTATTCAGAAGAATATACAAGATATATTCTATCTACCTCAACCAATTATAGTGGTATGTCTAAGGTAATGTCTTCCTTCTTAGATAATGGAGATGGCACGAGTGTACAAATCCTTAAAATAGAAGATCAATGGGTCGGAAGAAAATATAAAGAATTATTTGATTATTATAAAAATGAAAAGAAATATTTATTACTTGGTGTCTTAGAAAATATGGGTGTAGAAAAGGAGCTTAAGCATCAAATATTATCCGATGCTCAAAAATCTACAAACTATGGTGAAATCATTCAAAAGATGAAAAATATTAAAAATATTGAAATGAATAATCCAAGATTAAATCCACAGGATGATTTTATCTTAGATAAAAACATGGGTGCTATCATTTTAGGGGAGGAAAAATAATGGATATTATAGAAAAGAAAAATATATTAAAAACATTCCCTCTTCTATCTACAATAGAGGATAAGGATTTAGAAGCCTTAGCCTCTATGGTTTTAGTGCAGGAATTTCATGAGGGGGATATCATCATTAAGGAAAATGATATCGATACAACCATGTATTTATTAATTGAAGGGGTTGTAGATGTCATTAAAACTACCATTTATAATGAAGAATTTGTTTGTGCAACCTTAAAGGATGATATGCATATCATATTTGGTGAAATGGCCTTAATTGATAAGGATAAAAGATCTGCAACAGTCATAGCGAAAACGAATTGTAAAACCTTCTCTTTATCGAGTGATGACTTCAATACATTTTGTGAGGAATACCCTAAGGGTGCAGTTAAGCTTTTAAAGCTAATGAATAAAAATATCATAAGAAATTTAAGAAGTGAAAATGAAAATTTAAAGCTTATTTATCAGGCTTTAATTGAAGAAATTGAATACAATTAAAAAAATCATCCGAAAGATGATTTTTTCTTTTTATAATAAGGTAATTCCGTTTTCCTCTAATAATTTTAAGTCCTTATCGTCCCATACACTAGATTGTACCTCACCAATATGAGCCTTTCTTAGCATGAACATACATAATCTAGATTGTCCGATACCACCACCAATCGTAAGTGGTAGTCTCTTATTTAGGATATCCTGTACATATGGGTTTTCGAGTTTTGTCTCCTCACCCTTAGCCTTAAGCTGGCTTACAATAGATGTTTCATCTACACGAATACCCATTGAAGAAATCTCAAATGCGATATCCAGTACATCATAATAAAGTAGGATATCTCCATTTAGGCTCCAATCATCGTAATCGGCAGCTCTACCATCGTGAGGCATGCCGTTGGATAATTTTCCACCAATACCAAGTAAGAATACTGCCTTCTTTTCTTTGCAAATTAAATATTCTCTTTCCTGTGGTGTTTTATCTGGATATCTTTGTAATAATTCCTCAGATGTAATGAAATATATATCCTGTGGTAATTCATTATATAAATGAGGGTGTACCATAGATACCTTATGCTCAAGCTCTAAAATAACAGAATAGATATCCTTAACTGTTTTTCTTAAGTATACCTCATTTCTATCCTCTCTATCAATAATCTTTTCCCAGTCCCACTGGTCAACATAAGCACTATGTAGGGTATCTAAATCCTCATCTCTTCTTATCGCATTCATATCCGTATATAATCCCGTATGAGGAATAAATTGATAGCGTGCAAGCGCATGGCGCTTCCACTTTGCTAAAGATTGTACAATTTCAACCTCAGATTCAATATTCTTAATATCAAAATTTACTCTTCTTTCGTATCCATTTAGATTATCATTTAAGCCTGTTTTAGGGAATACGAATAAAGGAGCAGAAACTCTCGTTAAATTTAATTTATCTGCAAGTAATCGTTCAAATGTATCCTTTACAAATTTAATTGCAATTTCTGTATCTAATAATCCTAATTCTGATTTGTAATCCTTTGGTATAATTAATCTTTTCATAAGGATCCCTCCAAAAAATAATTTACGACTATTTTATCACAAAAGAATTGTGATGAAAAGAATATTATTAAATTAAATGAAGAAAAATCGATATTTTTTTGAACAAAAAACAAAAATTGGAACATTTTTTGAACGAATAAAGAGTGAGGGGATTCTTTACCCTCTTATATATGGATTATGTAATTTCTCATTCTTAATGGTTGTTTTAGACCCATGTCCTGGGTATACAATAAAATCCTCTTGATAATAATTTATCATTCGATTTAAGGATTTTAAAATATCTGTATAGGAGCCTGTTGGAAAATCTGTTCTACCACAAGATTCCATAAATAGGGTATCTCCACTAAATACATAATTTAAAAAGTTGATACATATAGAGCCTTTCGTATGACCTTTTGTATGCAATATCTTAAATTTATATCCAATTAATTCTATTTCATCTAAATCATTTAATAAATGAACATTTAAATCTCCTATAGAAAAAGGACATACTCTTCCAAACATATCATAAAGGGATGAATAACCATCATATAAGGAATCACTATCTAGCTTATGAATATAAATAGGTAAATCTAAGAAATATTCGATTCCATCCATATGATCGATATGGGCATGGGTAATAAAAATCGCCTTTGGAATATAATGATCCTTAATATATTTTGCGGCATCCTTATAGCCTAAGCCTGGGTCTATAAGTATACATTCCTTTTTCTCATTCGATATGATATAGCTATTGGTATTAAGCTCTCCTGTTGTTATACATTCAATCATCGTCTCACCTCAAAAACATTATTTAAAGAAATAAAAAACCAAGCAATGCTTGGTAATTTATTTATGTTCTTACTTCTTTTCTTTATGTACAGTATGCTTACGGCAATGAGGACAATATTTCTTAATCTCCATTCTTTCAGGAGTTGTCTTCTTGTTCTTGTCTGTATAATAATTCTCGTTCTTGCATTCAGAACAGATTAACTTTACTAAGTCACGCATGTCTTTTTCCCCTCCAGACCTAAAGATTAACTTCCTAAGGTATTATATCAAAACGAAGGGATTATTGCAACAGGATTTTTATTTTTTTTATAGTTTCATACCTCGTTTTAATGTATAATAGGATTAGGTGATGGGAATGTTTTATAGAAATGATACAAAAGTTGTAAAAGTTGGTAATATTTATCTTGGTGGAAATAATCCTATTCGTATCCAAAGTATGTGTAATACAAAAACAAAGGATGTAGATAGAACCGTACATCAAATTCTTGATTTAGAGAAATTAGGCTGTGAAATCATTCGTGTTGCGGTATTAGATATAGAGGATGCATATTCCATTCATAAGATTAAAGAGAAAATTCATATTCCTTTAGTTGCAGATATTCATTTTGATCCAGAGCTTGCGATTATCGCAATAAAAGAGGGCGTAGATAAAATAAGATTAAATCCGGGTAATATTAGAGATAAGGATAAAATCAAAGAAATTGTAGAGCTATGCAAGGAAAGACATATTCCTATTCGTATTGGTGTAAATGCTGGGTCCTTACCTAAGGGATGGGATGTGAACGCAGAAAATATGATTAAGGCTGCAAAGGAGCATATTGAAATATTAGAGAATTTAGGATTCTATGATATTGTATTATCCATTAAAGCATCCAATATTAAATTATGCCTTCTAGCATATAAGCTTGCTGCAGAAACATTCCCTTATCCACTTCATATAGGTATTACAGAGGCTGGTACAGCCTTTAAGGGATTAATTACTTCTTCTATTGGTTTATCTAAGCTACTAGAGTTAGGTATAGGAAATACAATAAGAGTATCCTTAACTGGAGATCCTTTAGATGAGGTTAAGGCAGCTAAGGTTATTTTGAATGAGGAAGGATTAATGGATAATATGCCTATATTAACCTCATGCCCTACTTGTGGTAGAACACAAATCGATTTAATTCCACTCGCAAAGGCTGTGGAGGAATATTTATATACTGTAAATAAAAAAATTCATGTTGCTGTCATGGGGTGTGTTGTCAATGGTATTGGCGAGGGCAAGGAAGCTGACTTAGGTATTGCTGGAGGTAAGGGTAGTGCTGTCATCTTTAAAAAGGGTGTTCCTGTTCGAACAATTAAGGAATGCGATATATTAGAGGAATTAAAAAAAGAAATCGATTCCATGTAATTAAAAATATGCGTCTTTTGGTAGACGCATATTTTTTATGGCATTAAAGCCATTGTAATTAAGAAATAAACAGCACACATTATAATTGGGATAAAGGCTGAAATAATCTTTACAATAAATAAAGCATCCCCCTTGAAGAAATTACTCTTCATAGAATATGTCATAGCTGCAGCACCATTAACGAGTGTTACAATTAAGAAATTACCTAATACCCATAATAACATACTTGAAATAAATGGCTGAACCTTAGAGATTATTTCTTCTTTATCGATTAAGCCTTCTATTGCTCCCTTTGTTTGTACAAATCCTATAATAAAATAAATGGTACCACCGATAAACATTAGTGCTCCAATGATCGATAATAATAAGGATATCTTTCTTGAACTCATATAATATCAACTCCTAAAAAATATACATAAATACTATATCATAAAACAGCACAAAAAGAAAAGGAATTGTCGAATTTCACGACAATTCCCCATATTTCTTAAACAATTAAATCGCCCTTTTTTATCCAGCCAAGCTTATGGAATAAGAAATCAATTCCAAATACTAATGCTATCGGTAGGATAATTTCAAACCCGAATATTGCAAGCCATGTCTGCCAAGTATTTCCCATAGATGCGAATGTACCAATCTGGCCAACTAAGCCAGATGTACCCATACCAGCATTTGAGCCAACACAATAAATGTTAAATGCACAAGTTACAATAGGTCCTAAAATCGCAGATGCAAGTATGGTTGGAAGCCAAACGATAGGCTTCTTTAAAATGTTTTTAAACTGTAGCATAGATGTGCCAATTCCAATGGATACTACCATACCAATACTATTATCTCTTCTCGATTGAACGGCAAAGCCAACCATCTGACAGCAGCAACCAACAACTGCAGCGCCAGATGCAATAACTAATCCTGAATAATTTGGATTGGCTAAGGCTGCCTCTACAGATACATCCTTAGGTAGCATGAATACCATTGCCGCAATTGCAGCTGAGGATATTGGAGCTGTAAGTGCCATTCCCATGAGTACAGCAACTACAATTCCCATGACGAATGGAACAGCATTTGTACCAGCATTAACTAACCACTGAATAGCGTATGTTACATATATTGCAGGGAAACGTAAGCTTAATGCAAAAATTAATCCTAAAGTAACTGCAAATAGTGGAACAATTAAAATATCTACTGGTGTTTTCTTTCTTAATACAACATCCATCAATAAAGCAACACCAACGACAGTTAAATAAACCGTTAATGGATCTCCAATTTGGAATGTTCCATTGTTTATAGCTCCTTCAGTAAAAAATCTGGTTGATAGTGAAAAATATCCAGCAAGCTCACCCACGCCCGCTAAAACCACAGTTTCTAGTGGTTTTTTCTTAAGGGCAATCGCAATACCAACACCAATACCTGCACCAGTTAAATTTTGTAGTGCCTTTGCGCCATTACAAAGAACAGTATTTAAAAATGTGCCAAAATTTTCATCTTCTCCTGCTACTGGGGCTTTAAAAAAACCACCAATCGTTGCAATAATTGTACCAATGATTAATGTAGCAAATAAGCCATAAGCCATACCATTTAGTGTAGTAATTAGGAAGGATAATACCTTATTTTCCTTCTTTGGCTCATCTTCTTTTACTTCCACATTTTCCATCTTTTCTTGGACTTCGGTAGATTCATCTTGAGTAACCTCTAAAGTCTTTTCCTTTTCTTCCATAAAAAAATCTCTCCATATTCCTTTATTTTTAAGGACATAGTATCATAAAAGAGAACAAGTGTTAAACAAAAACGTAACAATTGATGTAAGTAAATGTTTTCAAAAAGAAAAGCAGAATGCGTTTTGCATTCTGCATATATATCTAGTTGCCAAAGAAATCGATGAGCGTATCTCCTGCTTGATCCGTTCCATAGCTTTTAGCGATAACATCTACGATTTCTATTTCTTCATCTATAATTGTTGGTTTATCATATTTTTTCATTAAAATTCTCCTAACGCTAATGCTACCTCATCGCTAATTCCAAGGGTAGCTTTATTTTGAATATAATACTGTGCAAGAGTATGCAAGCTAAAATTCGATATTTGCATATAATATTTTAATCCATCGATTTTTACATAGCACTTTGCATAAACTAAAGTAGTGTAATCTACTTCATTTGCTGGAATTAATACAGAATACTGTACATAGTTACCATTAACATTTTCTAGCTTAGCACCAATAGAATCCACATATACAGGATTTGCTAAATAATCTGTATAATTCATACCATCCTTAGATAAGGAAACTCCAAAGGATACATCCTCACCTAAGGTTAATAATCCTTGGTAGGTTGACTTTGAAATTCCACCACCAAAACGAATATATGCATTTGATATATCAATTGTAGTTCCTTTTCCACTCGTCTTCTTGTAGATTTGAACGGCTTGTTGACCTGATGCATAACAAGAGAATATTTTAGCACTAGAATTATACTTCAAATTATTTCTTGAATTCGTTCCTTGAGCTTTTATTGTACCATTTCCATTAGAATAATCCATTGCCCATGAGGCATTATCATCTATTTCATCTTGTGTTTTTAAAACATTACTACTTGAGCTTGCGGCATATAAATACCCAGAAGATGTCTTTAAGGCGAAGGTATTCTCTAAAGCTCCGCTTTCAAGTGTAATGAATTCAACATCATCACCAAAAGTAATCGTATTGGATTCCTTTGTAATTGCAGTTTGGCCACGATTATTTGTATTTTGCGTTGTACTTAATGCATAATTTGCATCACTTGCTGCAATTACAATAACATCTCCTACCTTTAGCTCATTTGTATTAGAAACCAAGGTATATGTAACCGTATCGGAAGAAGCAGTTTCTGTAACATCATAATTAAATTTCATAGATGCTTTCGTAGATGTTTCTCTAAATGTATTAATGTCCTTCATTAAAGTATTTAATTCTGCTCTTTTTTCTTGAAGAATAGAATAATTGGTAACCTTTATTTTTTCCGAAGCCGTTAATGCACTATAAGAGGATTCAATATTTAAAATATCTTCTTCTATAGAAAGAGTTACTACCTCTGGTAAAGCATCAATTAATGAAATTACATGATCCACTTTTGTTTGATCTAAGGAATCTATAGTATTTCTCGCAATAATTTCATTCCAATATGTATCTAAATCTATGGTTGAATTCGCCTTAGATTCAACTAGGCTAAATAATGTTGATACATTTGTAACTAAAGATTTATCTTTTGTATTTAATCTACAATATTTTGCATAAGCCCTATAAACATCCTCACTTGAAGAGGATTGAGTTAATGTGTTGATTGCGCTAATAACATTTTGTGTAGAATACTTTGTATTTGAATCTGTATCTTTATAACTGTTTGTCCAAATGGTATCAATCCATTCTGGATGATCAATAAATGGATTTCTATTTCCTTGAACATCCTCTATCGCGTCATTTCTTATGATTTCTTTATCCGATACAGGATCTAAATGGCTCCATTTTGTAAATAAATCCATAGCATAGCTTGTTAAATAAGGATAGCTTCCGGTAAATATCTTTTGTGCTTCTCCTACGGTCCAGCTAGATAATTGATCGCTATATCTTATAGCCATATACATATAGCCTCTTGCGATATCTCCTTTATATTCATCAATAGGCTCAAATACTGTACCATTATAGCCAGATAGCTTACTAGAGCCTAGCTTTCCACCATTACCTGAAGTGTAGGTTGAAGTGTCTACCTCACCGTATGGGTAATTACTTCTCATGCCGTTAACCTTACCGTCGGTTGCCAAAATGTGGAATACATCTGCAACCATTGGGGAGGCTTTACCAAACCAAGACTGAGGGACTGTGTGCTCACGGTTGTAGTTATCCCCCTCACCCGTGTATCCACTACTTCCTGTTTGATCTGTCCCATAGGTATATAAATACTCCGAATAGGTATCCCAAATAATGGGTGTACCTGGGAATGTATCTGTTGTCTTATATGCAGTCCATACATTCGCATAAGATAATTTTGTAGTATGTGTGTTTGTAATTAACGTATGTAGGCTTGAAGATAGATTGGATCCATTTGTGGTATTCGTAATGGGTGCATAATAATCTGAAGCTACACTAGAAACTCCTAAAACCGATGCAAGGCACATGGTCATTAGGGGAATTCCAATAAGATTTCTCCATAATTTATTCATTTTTTCAACCCCTATTTGAAAGTTTTATATTACATAAATTATACTTTCTTTCAAGATTTCATTCAATATGTTTTGATGCATTCAAAAAAATTAAAGCGACTCTGAAAAAGTCGCTTTAATTAATTCTTGCTTAAGCTGTACTAAAGCTTTAGCCTTGTATTTGGAAATCATTTGGTGTGATACAGAATATGCTTTCGCAATATCCTCTAAAGAGTATTTCGCCTCTCCAATACCAAAGGATTTACGTATGATGTCCTCATCTCTTTCAGAAAGATGGGATAGTGCAGAATCTAAGTATGGGATATAGCCCTTGAAATAGGAGTCTGCCTCTAGGTCCTCATCCGGGATGATATCACCTAAGGAGATATCATCATCCTCGCCACCCACAGGTTGATCTAAGGATGAGGTGTTAAGTGGAGTTAAGACCTTACGAACCACTTTTATAGAATAGCCAGTTTCTTTAGCGATTCTATCTAAGGATGCGTAAGGCATCTCCTCCATTTTCGCTAAGACCTTAGCTCTTGCCTGGTAGTCATCTACGGATAAGGAGATAAGTCTAGAGTTCTTAGATAAATACTCCTGAACTCTCCACTCCATAAGCTTGCAGCAATAAGTCTTTAGTGATGCACCCTTTTCATAGTTAAAGGAAGATACAGCGTCGAAGATTGCAAGAAGCATTACCTGGTTTAAATCGTCAAGCTCTTCTTTATCCATATAGGAATACTTGCGTAAAATTCCCTTCTGATGGCTCTTAGTAGCCATTACCATTTGATTAAATTCAGTCTCTTTACACATATTAAGATTGTCCTCCAAAAGTGTAGTCGAAAAATAATAGCAGAAAGAATTGAGATAACATTATACGGAATTATTAAATTGTTAAAAAATACAAATTTTGGCTTACCTAACGCATTTTTTAAAATCAATACCTTGTAATTTTCGCCCATTTTTTACCATCTATGCGTAAAATATAAGCCAAATTATATTTTTGGTGTGCATTAAGTATATATCTATGAAGTAGAATTTCGCAACTAAAAAAACAAAAAAAATTGCAAATTGAATTTTTGCAATTTTTTATCCTTTTTGACTACATTTTTGTTTCTTTTTCAATATATTCTTTGCTAGATAATTGCATATTATCTAAAATAGGACTAAGCCTTAATGAAATTATATAGGCGAATACTACACTAATAGAATCCTTTAAAATAAATGGTAGGAAGCCTACTTGTATTACATATACTATAGAAGCCTTATCGCTTCCAATATAATATTTCAATATGAAATACATATAGACAATACCAATGAAATCTAAGGCAAGTAAGCCGAATAAGCCTTTGATTAATCCAGCGATTTTTGAGTTTTTAAATACATTAGACCCTGTTATGAATGTTGATACCAAAAAGCCCAAAATAAAGCCAAAAGATGGCTTTAAAACATAAAGGAATCCTCCGCCATCACTAAATACAGGAATTCCTAATAATCCCATTAGGATATAGGCTGTAAGTACAATAGATGCTCTTTTCCATTTTAAAATATATGGAATAATTGCAACAGCGAATGTTTGAAGTGTTATGCTAATAACACCAATGGGCACTATAATTTTAGAGCATAGGATTAATATGCATAAGCATACGGTCATTAAACATACATCCTTAACCTTCATTATCTTAATGACTCCTTTAAATTAATCTCATCACAGGATATACATATCTCTTCATAATCATTTTTTAAGATTAAATACCCTAAATTAGATACACCAATAGCCTTATATAGCTTATCATGGTAATATACCATTCTACCAACGACAATAGATTTTTTCCGGTATAGTGCTATTAAATCCTTGATATCCATTTGTAATAGCTCATCAAGCTTTACTAAAATGGCATCAATAATTTCATATTTCGATAATTTTGAATTTAAGCCAATGGCATTATATTCTTCTTTATCGCTCATATTTAACCCTATACCAATAACCGCACTATGAAATGTAATTTGATATAAATCCTCAATTAAAATGCCTGCAAGCTTCTTATCCTGCATATAAATATCATTAGGCCATTTAATACCTGTATCATAGCCTAAGCTATATAGGGCTAAAGATAAGGCAAGAGGCGCTATAATATTATAGCTTGCGTTATGCTTAAGTAATATAGAAAATGTAATATCATCCTTAGATTCCCATACTCGATTATATCTACCTCTGCCCTTCGTTTGCCTCTGAGCAATTAATACAGATCTATCCGGATATTCTTCTCTATGCTCCTTAAAATAAGTATTCGTAGATTCTATTTCATCTGCAAGAAAGAAGGAATATTTTGCATCATATTCCCAATTTAATTTCTTTATCATATTACTTTTTTAATGCCTCTAATACTGCTAAATAGGATTCATAATCCGTAACAGCGTAAATATTTACCTTACGGTTTACTCTTTTTACAAAGCCAGATAAGGATTTGCCTGGTCCAATTTCAATGAATGTATCCACACCATTTTCTAATAAATATTTAATTGACTCCTCAAAATATACAGAGGAATGAATTTGATCTTCTAATATATCATTTAAGAAACGATCCGATTCCTTACCAGATACATTATAAACCATCTTATATTTTGGAATATTTGGTGTATATTTATCTAATACGGTTCTTAATTCCTTTGCTGCATCATTTAAAAGACTTGAATGGAAGGCACCAGAAACATTTAGTGGTACTACCTTAAGTGCGCCAAGCTTTGCCATATTTTCCATTGCGAAATCGACACCCTTATTATCCCCTGTAATAACGATTTGGCCTGGGCAGTTGTAGTTTGCAACCTCGCAAATACCATCTAAAACCTTTATACCCTCAAGTACCTTTTCTCTATCTAAACCAATAATGGCTGCCATCTTTGTAGTACCTAAGGGAAGTGCATCTTGCATGATTCTTCCTCTGTTTTTTATGATATCTAAGGCAGAATCTATGTCCCAAGCACCACCAAAGGCTAAAGCGGTATATTCACCTAAGGATAAACCGCAGGTATATTCTGGCTCAATGCCCCCCTTTTTAAGTGCATTTGCAATAACATAGCCTGTAAGTAGCATGGTAGGCTGTGCATAGGCGGTTTGATTGATAAGGTTTTTACTATCTTCAAAGCAAATTTCTTTAATATCTGGATATTTATCATAGATTTCCTTTGCGAAATCTAAATTCTCATAAAAATCCTTACCCTGCCCAACATATTGGGCACCTTGTCCTGCAAATAAAAACGCAATTTTCATTATAAAACACTTCCTATCTTACGGAATTTTTGATATCTATTTTCAAGTAATTCATCTGTATCTTTAGCAAGTAGCTCATTAAATTTGGCAATTAATCTTTCCTTTAGCTCTTCACTAAATTTATCCGATACATAGCGAATACCACCGAGTGGCTCTTCTATGATTTCATCTGCAATTCCATAATCCATTAAATCACGGCTTGTAAGCTTCATTACCTCTGCAACCTCAAAAACAGGAACCTTATCCTTAAATAGGATGGAGGTAAAGCCTTCTGGGGATAATACAGAATATACTGCATTTTCAAACATATAAATATAATCGGATACCGTAAGTGCTAAAGCACCACCAGATCCGCCTTCAGATAATATAATACAGATTACTGGAGTTTTAAGCTTTGAAAATTCATATAAATTTTGTGCAATCGCACGAGCCTGTCCTCTTTCTTCTGCACCCTTACCAGGGTATGCACCTGAGGTATCTACAATCGTTAGGATTGGTCTTTTGAATTTTTCAGCCTCCTTCGCAAGCCTTAATGTTTTTCTAAAGCCTTCTGGAGAAGTCATTCCAAAATTTCTTTTTAAATTATCGTTTAAATTTTCACCCTTAGCCTGGGCAAGCACTGTAATAGGCATTTCACCTAAGAAGCCTAAGCCTGCAATAATCGATGGATCATCTGAATAATATTGATCTCCATGAAGCTCAATAAAATCCGTGATGAGCTTATCTATTAAAGCTTTAGATTTAATTCTTTTTTCACTTCTTGCGATTAATACTCTATCCCATGCAGATAGATTCGAATAGGTTTCTTGCTTTAATGCCTTAAGCTCATTTTTAAGCTCTTTTGCTCTTATATCAGAAGGATCAAGGGATAAAAGCTCCTCCTCTAAGATACTTATTTTCTTTTCATTTTCTTCTAAAATCATTTTATTTATAGTTATGAAGCTTAAGTAATGTACTTAAGGTATTCTTCAAATCCTTTCTGTCCGAAATCATATCAAGGTATCCCTTTTCAAGTAGGAATTCCGCAGTTTGGAATTCCTTTGGCAATGTTTCCTTAATTGTTCTTTCAATGACTCTTTTTCCTGCAAATCCAATTAATGCATTAGGCTCTGCAATGGTAATATCTGCTAAGGAGGCAAAGGAGGCAGAAACACCACCTGTCGTTGGGTCTGTAAGTACAGCAATATATAATCCCTTTTCCTTAAATCTAGCTAAAGCTTGGCTTGTTTTCGCCATTTGGAATAAAGAGATTACACCCTCCTGCATTCTTGCGCCCCCTGAGGTTGTAAATAGAATTAATGGTAAATTCTTTTCTGTTGCATATTCAATGAGCTTGGTAATTCTTTCTCCACATACGCTACCCATAGAGCCCATCATAAAGAAGGAATCCATAACACCAACACATACGCTAATGCCATTAATCTTACCTAAAACGCACATTACAGATTCATCTTCTCCTGTATCCTTTTTCGCTTTTTCTAACTTGTTTTCATAATCAGGGAAATCTAAATAATTCTCTTTAATTGTTGTAAATAGCTCTTCATATCCTAAATCTAAGACATCGATGATACGCTCTTTACTTGTAAGTCTTCCATGATGATTACAATAAGGGCAAACCTTATGGTCTAGGATATAATTATCCTTAAGAATTAATCTTGCACACCCAGGACATTTCACAATTAAATCATCAGGGATTTCCTTTGGTACTTGTGGTGCGTATTTCTTTCTTAGGTTTAATTCCTCCATAGCAGTATTAAATTCTAGGATTTCTTGTTTTCTTTTATTGAATGAGTTTTCCATTTTCCTTTAATTCTCCTATAAATCCTTCAATAAATGAAGTATCATAATGTCCTAAAATAAAGCTTGGATGATGTAATAATACATAATCAAATTCTGTGGTTGTCTTTACACCATCCACAATTAATTCCTCTAATGCTTGACGCATTTTTCTTATGCATTCTAGTCTTGTCTTTGCAAAGCAAATAACCTTTAAAATCATAGAATCATAATATGGGGAAATCGTATAGCCTGGGTAAACTGCAGAATCGATCCTGACTCCCATTCCACCTGGAGTATGTAAGAAATTGATCTTACCTGGGGTTGGGCGGAAGTCGTTTCTTGGGTCCTCTGCATTAATTCTACATTCTATCGCATAGCCATATAGCTTAATATCGGATTGCTTAAACTGTAAGGGAAGACCATAGGCTATTTTAATCATATTCTTAACGATATCCACGTTCGTTACTGCCTCAGTTACACAGTGCTCCACTTGGACTCTCGTATTCATTTCCATAAAATAATAATTCTCTGAATCATCCACTAAGAATTCAATTGTACCAACAGAATCATAGCCGATATATTTACATGCCTTTATGGCACTATCGTATAATTTATTCTTTAATTCCTGTGAAATGGAAATACATGGTGCTTCTTCAATCATCTTTTGATTTCTTCTTTGTAAGCTACAATTTCTTTCAAAGAGATGAATCGCATTACCATGCTTATCACACATAAGCTGTACTTCTATATGCTTAGGGTGCTTAATGAATTTTTCAATATATACCTCATCATTAGAGAAGAATTTTAAAGCTTCTTCCTTTGCCTCGTTGAAGGCTTGATTAAAGTCTTCTTTCGCCTCAACTAAGCGGATACCCTTTCCTCCTCCACCGGCAGATGCTTTAATTAAAACAGGATATCCAATGGAATCTGCACAGGCTAAGCCTTCTTCTAAATTTACAGCCTTATGAGAACCAGGCACAACTGGTACACCAGCAGCAATCATAGACTGAATCGCTTCATTTTTATTTCCCATTTTCTCCATTACCGATGGATTTGGACCAATAAAAGTTAAGCCGCATTTCTCTACCATGCGGGCAAATTCAGGGTTTTCAGATAAAAATCCAAAGCCTGGGTGGATTGCATCACAGCCAGATAAGCATGCGGCAGTTATAATATTTTCAACATTTAAATAAGAATCCTTTGGAGATGCATCACCAATGCATACAGCCTCAGCTGCAAGCTCCTTGTGTAATGCCTCTTGATCACCTTTAGAATATACAGCAACAGTTTGTATACCAAGCTCCTTACAGGCTCTAATAATTCTTACAGCAATTTCTCCACGATTCGCAATTAAAATCTTCTTAAACATAATTAATCACCAATAAGGAATAAAGGCTTACCAAATTCAACTACATCATTTTCTTTAGCTAAAATCTTAAGGATTGTACCATCATATGGAGATGTAATTTCGTTCATTACCTTCATTGCCTCAATAATACAAAGCTTTTGACCCTTTTTCACCTTTTGGCCTAAAGCTACAAATGGCTTTGCATCCTTATATGGAGCTTGATGGAAGGTGCCTACAAGTGGGGCAGTGATTTCATGCCCTAAAGTCTTTTCTTCCACTTTTTCTTCTTTTTTACTAGAAACTATAGTTTCATTTGGTTTAACAACCTCATGCATAGGGCTATTTTTATCTAGGCGAATTCTTAAGCCATTTTCTTCAACCTCTAAGGATGCTAGGGTGGAATTCTCTAGCATCTTCATAAGCTTTTCTATTTCTTCTAGATTCATATGCTTACACCTCAAGCTTTCTTTTTACAATATCAACAACCTCTTGTACAGACATCATTGTGTCCATTTCATTCATTTCAATTTGAATTTCAAATTTTTCCTCTAATGCTAAAATCATTTCAACAGCATAAATGGAATCAATTCCTAAATCTGTTTTTAAGATAGAATCAGGAGTAATTTCATCATTTACATTTGCGCATTCAATAAGCATATTCTTTATATCTTGAAAGGTACATGTCTTTTTCATTTCTTTTCCTCCTGCCAAAATTGATTCAAAAATATTTTATAGGCTCCTTCGGTAAATGGTGGTTTGGATAGACCTTGAATCGTTAATGGATCTAATGCGCCATCTTTCATAAACCTTTTACCTGCTTCTATAAATTTAGCTAAAAATCTTTTTGTTTTAGCTTCTGAGTTAAGCTCAATTAAGGTTTTTACCTGTGGAACAAAAATAGGTGTATAGCCACCACTACCCACAATAAAATCAAATTGAGCCTTAATGGAATCATATACTCTATCTACTTCTGTATATGCACAAGAAGAGATAATTATAAATCTTTTATTTGGGTCATAATATCTTAAGCCATGGAAGGATCTACCATCCTCAGGTGGCTTATGACCTCTATAGGTTAGCATCATAGATAATAACCTATCGGTTAAAACCTTTAAAACACCTGGCATAGAGAAGAAAAATAGTGGGAAGGATTCAATGATAATATCCGCATTTAATATCTTTTCCTTTACCATTTTTACATCATCATCCTTTAGGATGCATTCTCCTTCTGTTCTTCCCCAGCAGGATAGGCAGTCTATACAAGGCTTTACATGTAAGGATTGCACATGGATGATTTCTAAATCGATATCTTCTTCTATCTTCATACCCTCTAAGAATGCATTCGTAATCACCATAGTCGAGCTTTTATTCAGTTTTGGACTGCCATTCAATACTAAAACCTTTTTCTTAGCATTATTCCCCCACATATAAATCACCCTTTATTCTATCTTTGGTAAATCGTATCCTTAGGAACCTTTGTGAAGGATAAGGTACCCTTTGAATAAATATTACCATCTACGAAAACCTTACAATCAAATGTTGTAATAGGTCCTAAAATCTTAGTTTTTACTACCTCAATATTTAATACATCCCCAGGAATTACAGCCTTAATGAATTTAAAGCCATCCACCTTAAGTAATACATAAATATTGTCCTTATCTGTGCCTAAAGCCTCAAATACTAAAGAGCATAGCTGTGCACAGGATTCAATGATTAATACACCTGGCATAATCGGTGATGTAGGGAAATGTCCCATGAAATATGGTTCATTTACAGATACACACTTAATACCCTTAGCACTCTCGTTTGGAGTGATTTCTAATACTCGATCAATCATTTGAAATGGTGGTCTTTGCTTAATTTTTTCGTTAATTTCATTAATTAAGATCATAAAGATAAACCTCCATCAATCGTCAAAATCTGACCTGTCATATATTTGGATTGTTCGGATGCTAAGAAGGATACAACATTTGCAATATCTTCTGTTGTACCAAGCTTATGCTGAGGAATAACTCTTAAATATTCTTCCCTTTTTTCTTCAGGAATTGCCTCAAGCATTTCTGTTTCAATGAAGCCTGGGGCAACGGCATTTACACGAATGCCATATGGTGCAAGCTCCTTAGCTAGGGTTTTTGTCATAGTATTGACTGCACCCTTTGTTGCGCCATATACGCTTTGGCCTGGTAGTGAGAATGAACCAGAAACACTAGACATATTAATAATTACGCCCTTCTTCTTGCGGAACATCTTAAGTGCACAAGCCTGTGCAGCGTAGAAATATCCCTTTACATTTAAGTCAAAGCATTGGTCTAGGTTTTCCTTAGTTAAGGTTAATAATAGCTGATCTCTAACGATACCTGCATTATTTACTAAAACATCGATAGAACCATAGGTCTTAGAAACCTCACGAACCATCTTATTCACCTCTTCTGAATTTGACATATCTGCCTTATAGATCATGCCATCTCCACCATTTGCCTTAATTTCTTCTAAAGTCTCTAAAGCTTTAGCATCATTATGAGAATAATTAATTACTACGGTATATCCATCCTTCGCAAGTCTAATTGCGCAAGCCTTACCAATACCACGGCTAGCTCCCGTTACTATTGCTACCATATTTTTTCCACCTTTACTTTGTAATGATTACAGCTGTATATGTACCACCAGCTGCATATGAAATACATAATACATTCTTTAGGGATGTACTAGAAACTAAAGTCTTAGTTCCGTCTAGTTTATGAGCGATATCCTCTTTAATTTCACCAGAAAGCATTAAGGATGCATGAGCTAGGGCTAATGCTGATGCTGCAGCTCTTGCCTCACCCACATGGTCCTTAACCTCAACTAGGTTTAATTCAGATGCATGATCTTCAAATACTCTATTCAAGGAATCGAATTCGATAGCATCTACTACGCTATTACCATTGGCAAAGCCAAATACGGTATCGATATCCGATGCATTAAGCTTTGCATCCTCTAGCGCAAGCTTAATAGCCTTATCTAAACCTAAGTCAGATCCCTTTAGCTTGCCGAATGGTACAGCCTTAGTTGCCATACCATATCCTAATACCTTAGCATACTTCTTAGCACCACGAGATTTAGCATTCTTATCATTTTCTAAAACGATAGTTGTAGAACCATCCGATAAGGTAAATCCATTTGTATTATCAAATGGCATAACCACCTTATCCGATAAATATCCAAGCTTTGTATAAAGCTCCTCTATACCTTCAATGTTTTCATCTGTACCAGATGCAAGAACATATTCTTCCTTACCCTGGCGGATAATATTTGTTGCATAAGCTACTGCCTGAAGACCGGATTGGGAACCATTCGTAACAGTAACATTGTATCCCTTAATACCACTACAAATAGATAAATAACCACCTGCAGCATTATAAACGGTATTCGGGAACTTAAATGCACTACCATTTGCGCATCCCTTCTCTACGATATTTTCCGTAAACTCTAAGCAAGTACCAAGTGCACCCTCGCTTGAGCCTTCAACAATACCAATGGAGGTTGCATTTTCATCGGTCACTGTAATACTTGCATCCTTAAGTGCCTGCATACCAGATACAACCTGAATACGAGATAGATTATCATGCTTACGGAATAATGGCTTTAAACCATATTCTACATAATCCTCAACCGTTACCTCAGAATGCATAGATGATGATTCTGGTTTAGCCTTATCATGAACCATAGATACATATTTATCTACTCCACTACCATAAGGAGTTACAATACCTAAGCCTGTAACATAAACATCCCCACAGTCATTCTTAATATCTACATTACCTTCCTTCTTAGAGAAAATAATGGATGCATTATTTCCACCGAAGGCGAAGGAATTACTCATTACTGTATCTAAATTCTTTTCATGGCTCTTATTTGGTACGAAATCAATCTTACCCGCCTTTTCCTTTAGGTTTTCTAAATCCTCTTCCGTATAGCCTAGTGTTGCAGGTACCTTATTTGTAGTTAATGCCTTAATCGCAAATACTGCCTCAATCGCACCAGCGGCCCCTAGGCAGTGACCAACCATAGCCTTAGTTGATGAAACACTTAAATTATCATTTTCGTTATCAAAAATAGTATGTAAGGATAAGAACTCTGCATTATCGTTCTTAGCAGTACCTGTACCATGAGCATTGATATAACCAATTTCATTCTTCTTAACTCCAGAAGTATTTAATGCCCAGTTGATGGCATTCATCTGGCCTTCTCCATCCTCTCTTGGAGCGGTAATATGATGTGCATCAGAAGATACACCAGAGCCTAAAACCTCACAGTACATATGAGCGCCTCTTGCCTTTGCGTGATTGTAGGATTCAACAATTACACATCCTGCACCCTCACCAAGTGTAATACCTGAGCACTTGTTGAATGGGCTACATGGATTTGCATCTAATGCATGTAGGGCTAAGAAGCCTGCGTATGGTACAGATGCGAATGCATCAGAACCACCTGCAATGACGATATCTGCCTTACCAGCGCGAATTAAATCACATGCATATGCAATAGAAATTGTACCTGCTGCACAAGCATTTGCAATATTCGTTACAACACCACCAGCATGAACATATCCTGCAATGTTCGCTGCAATTGCGGAAATAGGCATTTTAACAATATCATCCTCTGGCTTTTCATTTCTATAGTAGTGATCAATAGATACAGCACCACCAACACAAGAACCAAAGATTACAGATACTCTTGTATCATCATTAAAGAGAGAAAGCTTTGCATCTTCTAGCGCTTCCTTAACTGCCTTAATCGCAAGTTTAGAGGAGCGGTCCATTTCCTCTGTGCCTTCAATATGATTTACACAATCACAGTGTACCTCAGCTGCAAGGGTCGCATAACAATCCTTTGTGTCTACTGTAGTTGTATTCTTAATTCCAGTAATGGAATCTAAGGCATTCTTCCATGCCTCCTCTACATTATTTCCAATTGCGTTAATGGTACCTAAACCAGTAACTACGCAACGATTTTTATTCTCTGTCATTTTTATATTCCTCCTTGAGTAAAGTCAACTTTACACGCGCGTACAAAATTAATGACAACCCGAAAAACGGGTTGTCTATTTGCCAGTAATTCTATTACTGATGATCAGCAACGTATGCTGCGATAGTATCGATAGATAAGAAGTTCGTCTTGTCAACACCATTCATAGATACACCGAAAGTCTCATCAACAAAAGAGATAATTTCGATAGAATCAATAGAATCAAGACCGATTCCCTCTCCAAATAAAGGAGTATCAAACTGTAATTCGTTTGGATCTACACCTAATTCATCTACGATAAAATCCTTTAACTGCTGCTTAATTTCTTCCATAATAATTCTCCTGATTATTTTTTATTTGAAAGGCAAAAGCCTAACTAAAACTAATTATATAATAAAAATTTATCTTGTCAAGTAAACGTTACATTTTTATAGCCATTATATAGAACAAATGTTATCCGAATGAAAACCATAGATAGAATCTATGGTAATCATTCAAATTCATAAGCGGAAATTACTTTTGTAATTAACATTTTAAAAGTTACAACCTTTATCAGCGGAAATTACTTTTGTAATTAACACTATAAAAAAGCATAAAAAATTCTCTTTCTTACCCTTTACAAAACAATTATTTTTGGTATAATAAAGATGTCGTAGGACAATAACGATGTAAGGGAAAAAACGAAAAAGGAACTGTTCCAGCAGTTCCTTTTTCTCATTTCTTATTCCTCTGTATTTGCATTCTAATCTATTCCCATATAAGAATATACTAATGAATCATAATCTAGCATAGCGCAATTATTTATATCTTCTAGATATCTGAAAAGCTTTTAATCATTCCAAGTTCAAAGCGTAAAAAGGAAGGATGATTTTAAAGCCTTTATTCTGCTATTAATAATTCGTTTTGGAATAACACAAAATCTTTAAATCTAGGTAAATTAAATATTATTATTCCTCTTGTATTGGTATTTATTAATCCATTATTAAGTAGTCTTTTCTTATATACCTGCAATGCTGAATTAGATATATTAGCTTCTATTAATATGTCTTTTATTTTACCATCAGTTTTAGCAATTGCTATTAGGATATCTTTTTCTTTATCAGATAAAGATTTCCATATAATAGAATACACATTGTTTTCTAATTGAAGATCATATTTTTCTAATATAGTCTTATTAACATCTTTTAAATTATCTTTATATAATAAATTACCTAATAATTGATATGCATATGCATATCCATTCGTTAATTTAGCTAATTTAATTGATGTTTTATCATCTATATTGAAAATATCTTTATAAGAATAAGATATTTCTCTTAAACTTAGATTTGGCAGGTATACTTTTGGTGCTCTTAAGAGAAAAGTTAAGCTTTTCTCAGATTCTAAGTTAGATACATTCTTATATAATCCACTAATAATGATAAATACTTTATATTTCTCTCTTATAAAAGATTGATACGAATGAATAAATGGTCTTACAAACTCATTTGAAGAAATATCATCTATACTAATGAGCACTTTAATATTTTTCTTGTTTAGATACTCAAACATTAAATCTAATAGAGATGCAACGTTAGTAATTGGATTTTCTCCTTTAATTGAAAAAGATAATCCATGAAATGAAAAATTAAATTCAGTTTTTAAAAATAAATGCTTAATTTTGCCCTTATCATAGATTTTTGAAGCCAGCTGTTCTAACATATCGATATATGGATTTAATTCGATTGTAAGCCAATTTTTTGTTTGTTCAAAATGTTCTTTTACTTTGCTTAATAATACAGTTTTACCGCTTCCTCTAGGACCAGTAATAATATATGTTTTTGTTTCTTGTTGTTCACTTTCGAAAGTAGATATTATATCTTTCAATTCATTTTCTCTAGAAATCATGTTAATTGGTTCTTCACCAAAACTTATATTAAATGGATTAGACATAGTATAATCACCTCGTATATTAAGAATACCATTACTTTTGTCATTTTGCAATATTTTTGTCATTGTTTGTTATTTTGCAATATTTTTGTCATTTTAGAAAGAGCCCCTTTAAGCTATAAAATCTCGGTTGAAGGGGAAAATTGTGATTTTTAACAAATTCATAGAAATCAACTGGCATATCAAATGAATCTATTACTATATAATTCATTTTACCTAAAATAAACAGTAAAAATGAGGAAGATGATTTTAGAGAGTTATTACCTTACTCAAAAGATCTTCCTCTTAACTTAAATGTCACTAAATAGAGCCTATTATAGGCTTTTTAGTGTTGCCTTGGTTAATTCAGGTGAATATTTCGTTTGAATAGAGCCATCAATTTGCTCTTTTAGAACCACCTATTCACGTGAATAGAGCCATCGATACATAAGAATAGAGCCACCCGTTAAATACGGATGGCCCCTTTTTTTTAGTAGCGAATTAATATAAGCTAGATATGTTTATGTGTTCTTTCTCTCTACTTCTTATATTCTTTATTATTTGTAAGTGGATATAATATAGTTTGTAATGATTGTTCTTTTAATACTTTAATATCAGAATCACTAAATTCAATATTTAATTGTTCCTTATTAATAACATATACCTTTTTTTATAAGCGTCCTTGACATTGGGTACATATTAGTCTTTTTATAATATCTACCGGTTTTCTTTTATCCTCTTCAACTTCTATAAATTTATCATCTTTTAGAGTAAATACATCATTGCATATTCCATCTTGATCTTTTGGTTTCATTAATATATCAATATCAACGCTAAATCTATTAAAAATATTTAATAGTAGCATTAATGATGTGCCACCTTTGAATACAAAATCATAATTAAGATTTGCTATTTTTTCTAATAAATAGAACGCATAAACAACCACTCATATATTCTTTTTTTATCTATATTGTTTCCTGCTCTAGATGAAATAAATTCATCTGTAAAACACTTTTCTAATACCATTGGAATTCTCCTTCTTCTATATTAAAACTCAATGACTCAATAGTGTCCTTAACTAACTTCCAATTATGTCTTTTAGTCGCATATCGCTTTATAGTGGACATATTTAATTGATACTTTTTTAACAATTCAATTAATATATTAGATATTTCATCTGATAAAATCGTATTAAAAAATCCATCAACTATTATATCAACAAAAACTTTTTCAATTTTGGGTGGTACAATATACGAATATTCATTTTCTTTGACTCCAACTCTTGATAATCCTTTTCTAATAATTGGTGATTCATCATTAATAACTCTTACAACAAATATTTCTTCATTAGAATTATACTTAATAAAAGTATTATAATCTTTTTCAAGAACCACTTTCTTGTTAATACTTAAAAGATTATCCACTACAATCTCAGTGGCATAAGAATAAGTTTCAATAAATTTTATATTACTAAATGATTGTAGAGACATAAATTTATTCAAATCATTTAATTGCCAATACGAAATAAATACAGATGGACTTATGCTTTCTAATACTTTTCGTATGTCTTTATCATTCAAACAAGAGAAAGTAAACTGAACTCTATCTTTACATTGTTTTAACTTCCCAACATCATATCTATAAAAGATTTTGCTTTTATATAAATCTGTTAGATAATATCGAAATAATTTTTCACTTTTTTCCGGATATTTTTCTACTATATAATCCTTTAATTCAGATTCATCAATAATATTCATTTTAGAAAAGTGATCTTTAATTTCTTGCATTTCAACAATTTTCATATTACTCACCCCGAGCATCGGGGCGGATTTGTGTTTTGCCCCGTTTATCGTATTTTACATCTTTTTAAATTTTATGTCAATAAAAAGTGCGAGTATCGGGGCGGATTTACGTTTTGCCCCGTTTATCGTGTTATAGCATGTTTCGTTTCCTGGATAAAAGTTTATGGATTTAATACCTTACGTTTCCCTTGGAAATAGTTTTCTCTAGATGATGATAAATATAGTACTTCTTTAGCTCTTGTGATAGCAACGTAGCATATTCTTCTTTCTTCATCTATATTTTTATCTAGTTCAGAAGGTAAGATTCCATTATTTAATCCTATTAGTATTCTACATATGAATACTGTAAATAGAGTAATGTGGCAACAAATAAATATACTGGTATTTTTTCACCTGTTTCTTCATTTAAAATCTTCATTGTAGGACCACTCCAATCAATTTCAGTAATGATTCCAGGCTTCCTATCAATATGACTAGTGACGTTGTTTTTTTTCGATATATTTATGATAATCTTCACAAAACTTTGTATAGCCACACGGTAATTTACCAGTGTCTTTACAATCAATAAGATATTCATTCCATAAGAGTTTTAGATTCACACCAGCTCTTTTAAATTCACTATGTACACGTTCATAATTAACAGGCGCATATTCCATGGCAGTACCTAAATTTATCAGGGAAGAATTTATGATATATTTCTGCTTCCACCTTATCTTTGATTTTATCCCAAGTCAAATCAAGCTTTTGTGCTAAAGCAAGCACAAAAGCTACAGAATCCCTTGAGGTAGACAATGTAATGGCAATGTCTCTACCAGACATTCCAGAATTATCTAATTCCAGTATTTTTTTAACACTCATTTTCTTAGGCATTTAAAAAAAGCCTCTTCGTATAATATATTTGTATTAATGGCTCTATTCATGCGTATCGGTGGCCTGGATTCGCCGAAATATACACGCTATTCGGGCGAAATATTCAATATGCCAAAAAAAGACCACAAATATTCATGATATAAAGTTCATAAAAGTTTATAAAGTTTATAAAAGTTCATAAAAGTTTATAAAGTTATTGAAAGTACATTTTTTATTTGTCAAAATAGGTTTGAAGTGAGGTGGTATATATGCAAAAAGAAAATCCATTTAATATTACCTTTGGTAAAGAACCATTTTCAATTATTTCTAGAGAAAATGAATTAAGTCAAATCTATGATTCCTTTGAAAGTGAAAAACCGGATTCAAATATATATATTTTAACAGGTATTAGGGGATCAGGTAAAACTGTTTTCACAACAACCATTGTAAAGCATTTTAAAAATAAAGAAAATTGGATATGTATTGAATTAAATCCCGAAAGTGATATGCTAGAGCAGCTTGCATCGAAATTATATGATAAAGGTCAAATAAAGCATTTATTCTTAAAGAAAGAATTCAATTTTTCATTTCATGGTATTTCTTTTTCTATAAAAGGAGAAACACCCATTAGTAATGTATCTTCTTTATTAGATTTGATGTTTTCAAATCTATACAAGAGAAATATTCATGTTTTAATAGCCATTGATGAAGTAATATCGAATACCTATATGAAGGTATTTTCTCATGAATTTCAAAGATTCTTAAGAGAAAAATTTAATGTCAAATTAATTATGACAGGATTATATCAAAATATATCTTTATTAGAAAACCAAAAGAGCTTAACCTTCCTATATAGAGCACCTAAAATCTATTTAAGTTCATTAAATTTAAAATCTATAACAAATTCATACCAGAATATTTTTAATATTTCAGATAAGGATGCAGTTATCCTTGCCAAAGCCACAGGTGGTTATGCATATGCATATCAATTACTAGGCAATATTTTGTTTGAGGAAAATAAAACAAAGATAGATAAAAAGGTATTACAAAGATATGATGAATTATTATATGAAAATGCATATACTATCATATATAATGAATTATCGAATAAAGAAAAAGAAATATTAAAGTATGCTTCCATTGATAATTTAAATGCATATATATTAGACAAAACAAAGATGTCTAAAGCACAATTATCGAATTATAAAAAAGCATTAGCACAAAAAGGTGTAATCCTACAAGACAAAAATAAAATAGTAGTTAGGCTTCCTAGATTTAAAGAATTCATTGAATTCATTAAGGAATTAGAGGAATAAAGCAAAAACGAAAAAGGAACTGTTCGAGAGTTCCTTTTTCTCATTTCTTATTCTTCTCTATTTGCTTCCTGAATATTTCGCCTGAATAGCGCCAGCCTTGCATGTTTTTTTATATTGTAAAAAGCACCAGTGCTAAGTCTTTTTCAGAATAATTATTAGGTAAGTCTAAAAATTCTAATGAATATTGATCTAATATTCTAGTTGTAGGAATATCATCTTCATCTATTGTTTTAGCAGTTGATTCTAAAGCATTATTATCTTTAGATAACATATACCTATAAAAATATCCACTTGATAATTGTCTATTTAATTCTCTAGCTGAATAATTATTTTTGATACACATTCTAATATAAAATTCTTTTTCTTCCATTGTTTTTGTGCCTGAAAGAATCGCTATATTATTACTCCAACTAATTTGT
>NZ_JAXFPY010000029.1:0-7108 GCF_034179385.1 Anaeroplasma sp. | reverse complement strand
ATAAGCTACTGTCCTCATTGTGACAAACCTAAATTTGTACCAGTCGATATTTACAATAAAAAGAAAAAGAAATAATACTTCTAACTAAATATATTATCCTAGGCAGCCCTAGGATTTTTGTAGTTATAGTACTATTCCCATCATGATTTTAAATTTACTAATAAATAAAAAAACACCCTAGGGTGTTATTTTTGATTTTTAATTCTTTCCTCTGCAATTTTAAAATATCTATTATAAGAATTTTTACAATATCTTTTATGCTTATCGACCTCTTCTTCCTTAGGCATTTGGAAGGAGTATTTTCCATTGACCTTCCAAGAATTAAATAGCCCAAAGACAATCGCATCCTTTGGACAATAGAATGCACATCTTGTGCACATAAGACAGCTATGCTTAAAATGAACCTTCCCCTTTTCATCTATCTTGATATTCTTTGCTGGGCAAGACTCTTCACAAAGCCCACAGGAAATACAATCCTTATTCGTATGCATGAATAAGCCATTAATCTTAGCACCAGGATGCTCAATTAACATGAAAAGCTGTAATAGATGTCCAAAGGGCATATATTTAAGCTTTACAATCTTATTATCTAAAATATCCTTTACATCGAGTGGGACTAAGCCTTTTAAGGCTTCATACATATTATATGCCATTAAATCGGTATGACGGAAAATAATATCATAAGGCATTATATAATGATATTCATTGGTCAAATAATAATTTCTTCTCTTTAGGATTCTTCTTAAGGAATAGGAGGATATATTATTAATTCTTAAATGCTCTCCTGAGGTTTTAAGAATAATTAATCTTTTCTTTTCCTTACATTTTTTTAATGTCTTTGCAAATTTTAAAACATTTTCAGGCGCATTAAACCCATGAATGGGATAGGCAAAGAAGACCATATCATAATCCTCTGGATTAAATTCTAATTTCCCGTCATCGATATTATGGATGTCCGATTCTACACCACTTAAGCTTAGATAATCTTGATACAAATCGATACATTTTTTTGTATTACCTGTCGCAGAGAAGTAACAAAAAAGTGCTCTCAAATTAAATATCCTCCATATGTGCATTGAAGTCTTGATCTACATAATAAAGCTTATCCTCGTTCTTTTCATGAGAATCATACCAAATGGATGCATATAGCTTATCCTTCTTAGATAACCTGTCAAAATCCCATTTATATTCTCTATAGGTAATATTGTACCAATGTCCTGCATATACACTATAAGGCTTCATGAAGAATTCCTCATGGTCTTGGTTTTCAAATAGAACTGGTGTAAATAAATCTTTAAATTCACCCTTCATCATACCTCCATGAAGTAAGGCTATATTTTGGAAATCCTCTTTTGTTAAATCGTAAATATCCTTATGTATATCATAGCCATAATCGATTAATTTTGTATTCTTAATGTCCTTATATTCCAATAAATTTATCTTAGTACCATCAAGTAATATTCCATCATCAAGTAAATGAAAGCTATCCCAACTTGCATCGATTTCCTCGTATTTTTCTATTCCGCCAAAGGCTGCATACATTTTCGCTAAATCCTTATGCTTATACCAATACTTTATAGAATTACTATCCTTAAATAATCTTTGAATGACAAGCTTTGAAATTAAGGATTGTGGTACGATTCTACCGAAGGTATAATACCAATTCTTCTTTTTCATTCTTGCCCAGTAATCCTTGCATGTATCCATTTGATAATGGAATAGATCCTCTAAAAGATAGGAGTCATAAAACCACATACCATGGAAATTTCTTATCGCATTAAATTTAGGCTTAAACATATGCTTTGCATCTCCACCCATAAGCTTAAATCCATCATTTAATGTCGTATAGCCTGTAATTCTATTTTCTTTCTTAGCACCAATATTAAATACTCTTTTCCAGAATACCTTATCTAAATCGTTCTTTTCAATATCTCTTTTTATAATATTTTTGATTAATCTAGCAGAATCTTCTTGTGTAACCCACTCAAGTGGTGCATTAAAGGCTGTATGAAACATTAATCCATCGCTAATATTATCCATGAGCATATATTCGTGTAGCATTGCAGATTGTCTTAGTATTGCATAATATTGAATCTTAGATTCTAATACGGCTAATTCTCCTCTCATCTTTGTTACAGAATAAATATCAAAAGGAGAAACTAAAAGAGGATCTCCAACCCTACCATAGGGGTGAGCCTCACCTCGATTACCATAAAGCGCAACCGATGCAATATGGATGAGCCTTGGTTGCATTACCATACCCTCAATTACAGATACAATATTTTTAACACCAATCTCATTACATTCTATGGCAGACTTGGGCATTTTATCACTTTTAGGTGGAATTACTGCAGCCATATTGATCATATAATCTGCACATTTCAAGAATTCTTCAACATCGTTTTTATTGGCTAAATTACCATAAAAAATCTCAATTCTATTCCTATATTTTTTTAAATCCTTTTTAACTCTTTTAAATAGTGGATCGTTTTTTAATATAAATACTCTTATCTTATCAATTTTTTCATATAAAACAAGTTCCTTAAGAGTAGCATGTCCCATATTTCCAGAGACACCAGTTAAGCATACAAGCATATTCTTCACTTCCTAAATCGATTCAATTATATTAAAAAATTGATAAAAAGAAAAGAGAAATGAAAAAGGAAGCCTTTAAAGCTCCCATAAAAAATAAATTAATTCTTTTTCATCTTATTCTTAAGCTTCTAGAGTATCATCAGACTTAGTCTCTTCTACCTTAGCATCAATTGTATCACTCTTCTTTTGGCTTGCACTCTTACCTAAGAATTGGAATAAAGAGGCTAAAGCTAAGAATATTGAATATAAAATTAGGATGATACCAAAGATAGTTAATCTCTTATCGATAACATTTACACTTGGTAATGCTAAAATCCCCAAAACTAAAGCAGCTATTCCAATAATTGCCTCAAATAAAACTGGAACTAAGAATGTATTAAGATCATCCTTCTTAACTAAGCCAAATACGAATACTAAGATTGCATCACATACGAATAATGCACCAATAACGGAAAGTACATATGCCGCATAATTTGTTAAGATATGAAGTAATTCTCCTGCAGTCTTCTCAACGACAAGGAAAATACCTAAAGCTAGGATGATACCATTCGCTAATGTAATTGCATTTGCAGATCTTTTTAACAATAAGATATTTAGAACTAATCCAAGGGTAGATATAACAATTAATACAACACCAAGTACAATAGAAATTGCATCGTAGGCATTGCCTGAAACATCTCCACTCGTGTTTTGAGCAACGATACATAAAATACCTACAGTTAAAACGATTAGAGCAGTAACCCATGTAGTAATGGCACTCTGTAATGTTTTTTTCATATTTTTAATCATCTCCTTTCATTTTTACATTACATTATATACCACTTTTTTAATAAAATAACAATTTTTATTATGAAAAAAAGATACAAATAAAGCTTTTTTATATATGAACTTAAAAAAAATATAAGAAAACAATTTAATTCTTCTTACATTTTTTTCATATGGTTTTCATAATCAAACTATACTATAATAGAATTACAAGATACATTACAAATAAATCCAGGAGGCTTAAATGAAAATTATTTTAGGAAATCCAGGCAGTGGCAAGACAAAGGAGCTACTAGCCTTAAGTGCAGAAAAGAATGTACCAATCCTTTGTGAATCCGCTGCAAGAGTTGAAAGACTTTTAGTTAAAGCTCAGGGCTATGGCTATAATATTCCAACCCCTGTTACTTTAGACAATGTGCAAACTGCATCTGAGGTTATCGTTGATGACATCGAAAGATTCTTTAGTCAAGCTTTAAATGTTAAGCTTAATGCCTTATCCGTTAATCGTGATAAATCGGTTGACATCTGTGATTTAGACAAGAAATAAATTTAAAAAGCCACCCTAAGGTGGTTTTTTCTATATTATAAATATTTTCTAATATCATTTAAATTGGAAACCTTATAGGTATATAAGGCTTCTTTTTCTTTTATATTCTTTTTATTAAACCAAATGGATTTTAATCCATAAGTATATGCTCCAAAAATATCTGAGGTAAGAGAATCACCAATGACGATAATTTCTTCTTTTTTGTGATGCATTCTTTTTAAGCATGCTTCATAAAATTCCTTACTTGGCTTAGATGAGCCTAGCTCCTCTGATACAAAGATATCCGTAAAAAAATCGATAATATTTGCTTTCGATAATCTTCTTAACTGCTGGTATAAGGTAGAATTTGATGCAGCATATACATCATATTTACTATATAAATATTCTAAGATTTCCTTCGCATTAGGAATAAATATATGAGAATCTAGGATATATTTTCTAAAGACCTTCTCAAATAATACTCCATCATAGGAAACACCGATTTCATTAAAGATTTTATTAAATCTCATTTGAAATAGCTCATCCATTGTAATTTCCTTCTTCTCATGCATATGCCATAGGATTGGATTTAGTCTATCGTATGCCTCATATATAGAATCTGGAATAGTGTAATTTAATTCCTCCTTGGCCTTTTTAATAGCCTCATGGCTACATAAATCCCAATCTAGAATGGTATCATCTATATCTAATAAAATCGCTTTAATCATTTTTTACCTCAAGTGGATTTTCTATAGGATGAATATTAAGCTCATTAAGCATTTGATAGCCCTTATCTAAATTCTTATCTAAATCTGAAGGGTTATGCGCATCAGAAGATACAATGACCTTAATATCCTCATATTCACTTACAATTTTAAAGAATTCTTTATTGGGGTACATATAATCCATAATTCCACCAAAATCCTTTTGATTCTTTGAAAATCCATTACAATTACATTCTAAATATACATTATTTTTAATGCAGGCCAAAACAATTCTTCTTGTTGCAGAAGCAGTATATTCATCCCACCTAGGGTATCCCCCTAAGAAGATATCTGGGTGCGCAAGTATTTTAAAATACTTTGTGGCTAATGCATCCTCAATGAGCTTTACATATTCTTCTAATCTTTCCTTTGTATTACACAAAAAGCTTGATGTATCATCCATTTGTTTGTATCCACTATAGTAATGGCAACCTAAAATTAAATAATCTAAAGATTTTAATACTTCCTTATAATAGGAATCATTTCCATAGATATATTCAATTTCTAAGCCTAAGAAAAGTTTTATTTGATTTTGATACCTCTTCTTACATTCCATAAATTCAGGCACATAAATCTTATAAAATTCATCTATCGTCATTCTTCTAAATCCAGGATTTGAAATAGGACCATGATCCGATATTCCTAAGGAATGAAATCCAAGCCGGATGGCTTCTTCTACATAATCTTTAATATCACCTTTCGCATGACGACAAAGCCTCATATGCGTATGATAATTTTCTTTAAACATAATACCTCCTAGCGAGCAAAAAAAAGAACGAAGCCGTTCTTTTTTATTTCTTTACATCCTCTTGCAAAACTGCATTTTCTTTTCTTTTATGTATAAATGCACTAAATTTATCGATTCCATAAATAATTACATAAGGTAATAATAAATAGAATAATACAACAATTATAGTGTAAATTGGAAGATTCCATTCTGCTATTGCCTTCGCAAATTCAGGTAAATTATATGCATCTCTAAAGAACATTAAATTTACATTTAATCTATAATCCATAATAATTGCGATTGGGAAAAAGATAGATAGGAATAAGAAATAATACTTAAATCCTTTAAAGGATATTTCAAATCCACTATGGATGAAATATAGGATTCCTATATATAGGAGTACCCCATGGTATCCCATGCCGTGGAAGGCAAGGAAATGGAATGCTGGAACGCTAGGTAAGGAGGTTGATGGGTAAACCAAATAACAAAATCCACCTAGGATACCACCAAAGATAAGACAAGCCTGACCCATATTTTTAATCACTTCATTCTTACTTAATGCGAATATTGCAGCATATAAGAATAAGCTACAAAAGGCAAGGGGGAACCATTGATCAAGACCAAAGTAACCATGAATATGATTATAACCAATCTTTATGATTTCAAGTGTCCATAAAATAGAAACTGAAACTATAGTTTGATCTCTTAGTCCTCTTTTTGTAATATTTCTTGATAAGTATAATCCAAGTACAATAAGTGCTCCAATGACAGCAAAGAAAATAAAATGTCCTAGACTAAATATACCGCATGCAGGATATGCATCTCTATCACTAAAAAAAATCATAGACTTTCCTCCCTTCAATTTAATAATAGACTCATTGAGAGGAATTGTCAAAAGAAATCAAAGGATGTTTCTTTTGTAAGCGTTTGTAATTCGATATAGAACACTTTATTTTCTTTAATTTCTTTCCATTTAAAATAGTTATCCTTTGGATAACCTAAGATACATGGCCGATTCCTTCATACTCATCTGGTTTTAATGTAAGTATTTTAATATCCTCTTTTAATCTTCCGTTCAGATTTCCTCATTAAGCCTATAAATCCAACAAGGGCCAAGCCCTATAGAGGATACCTCAAGCATCATATTATTATCATAGAAGACAATCATAGACTGTATTTCTATGCCTCTTTACAAGTACAAGTAAAAGAATGGTGCCCCACAAAAGGCATCTTTATTTGTACCTAAAATGCTTCTATTTAATAAAGCTACTCATTTATAATCTCTTTATTCGTAATAGATACAAGAATACCTGTTTTTAAACCATTCCAGATCTGTATATGGAAAGCCTCAATTACCTTTTCGATTTCTTCTTTTTTAAGAATAGTATCTTGATAGTTTCAACGATTAGAGTATCGTCGAATAAATTAATCGTTGATATGTTTCAAATCGTTGCATTTTTTCAACGATTTTGCAACGATTATTTTTTTACATACATTGTTGCTCTAGCTTTACCACTTTTTTCAACAATACCTTTCTCGACTAAAGAATTTAAAATTCTAATTAATGTATCTTTAGCAAAACCACTTATCTCTTCTAATTCTAATCTACTATATGAGTGATTTTGTTTCATAGCATCGTAAACCTTTTTCTCATTGAATGATAAGCTAGTCTGATCGATAACCGGTAATGTAACTGATATAGCACTACTAGTAACATCATAAATTGGTTTA